>JANWWB010000393.1 GCA_025056515.1 Anaerolineales bacterium | reverse complement strand
CCCCCCGCCGGGGGGGTGGGGGGGGGGGGGGGCGGGCAACACACCCTCCTCTTCACCGGCACTGAGTTTCGCGTGGCGTATGAATTCCCAAAGCTGTTTGAAGGAGTAGGCACAGAAAACCCCAAACTTATCCGGGAAAACTTGGACCAAATGCCCTTCATCCCCGTCGAAGATATCCGGTCTGGCCTGGCAGCTCAGTCGGTCCTGCTGGTAAGCAAGCGGGATGGATACAGGCCCTTCGGCGAAGAGGCGGCCAAAGCTTATACTGACCTTGGCGGATACTCTCTTCTTTTCGAGCTGAAAAACGACTATAAAACTGCTGTCTTGAAATCTTGGGTTAACTGGACAAGAAGCGCTGATTACCCGAATAACGTCAAAGGTGTGAATTATAAAAATCTCCCAATGAAATTCTCTCCCTACCGGATACGCACACTACCGGATACGCACAGATTTTGTATCAAGAAATGTTGGTCATCCATCTTGAATTCACATCTTTGCTCAGCGCGCAGATGGCTCAGCTCTTGCCCCCAATAGCTCAAATCTGCTCGAACCCACTCTCGCCCAGCTTTTGTCAAATCGAAGGGGATGATGCGAGTAAGATAGGTTCAAATCCAGGATATATACAGAATGGAATGAGGCGTTTGCCCGGATAACTGATTATTGAAACTCAATTGCTCTGTTGCAAGGGGGCAAACTCTCATTATTTAGTGTCTTTGCGAGGCGGTGTAGCCGCCGAAGCAATCTGCTGGCAATCCAGAAGACTGCTTCCCCCACGCTTCGCTCGGGGCAGGCGCTGCACTCACAATGACACAATAACCGATGTTTGCAACAGAGCAAAACTCAATTGCTATCCTGACCTCTTTCTCCTCGACTTCAACAAATGCTTTTTGTCTTTGAAGTCGGCGTAGCGAGGTCAACCGTCTAACGTCTGCATTCTAACCTTGGCTACTTTCCGTAGGGCGCTTGCTCCTGCCACAGCTTCAGTAAGAATTGGACATGCAGGCTTCCTGGTCCTTGTGCTCAGGAGAGGATGTTTGTATCTGCGTTTCGATGACGCATGGCACTACTCATTTTGCTCCCAAAATCACATAATCAAAAGGCAAAAGATTAATCGGGTAAATCTTGTCCGACTTCTCAAAATCTCATAGGAGGCGTTTGCATGCCCGCGAAAGGTTGGATTCAAGTCAATGATTTGTATTGTAAGGGCTGTGAACTATGCGTCGCTGCCTGCCCGCCGAAAGTGCTGGCGCTCAATATGGAGCGTCTGACGCCGAAAGGGTATCATCCTGTTCATATCGTCAAAGATGGTTGCACCGGTTGCGCGATTTGCGCGCTTGTCTGCCCAGATGCCGCCATCACGGTTTATCGCGAAGTTACCAAGGCCGCTGTCCCTGTGGCGGCAGGAGGATAACCCATGGCGCGTGAACTTTGGGAAGGCAATCAGGCCATTGCAGAGGCCGCCAGTCGCGTTGGGTTGGAAGCCTATTTTGGCTATCCGATTACTCCGCAGAACGAAATTCTGGAGTGGATGTCGCGTCGCTTGCCGGAGCTGGGACGCGCCTTTGTGCAAGCTGAATCGGAGTTGGGAGCTATCAACATGGTGTACGGGGCAGCCTGCACCGGTGCACGCGTGATGACTTCTTCCTCTAGCCCAGGGATTAGCCTAATGATGGAGGGACTCTCGTATATCGCCGGAACCGAAGTACCGATGGTGCTCGTCAACGTGATGCGCGGTGGTCCAGGGCTGGGCAATATCGCCCCTTCCCAGGCGGACTACAATCAAATTTGTAAAGGGGGTGGACATGGCGATTATCATCCGATTGTCCTGGCTCCTGCTTCGGTGCAGGAAGCGGTGGATCTGATGCCGGTAGCCTTTGACCTGGCCGAGAAATACCTGAATATCTGCTGTATCTTGATTGACGGTTCGATTGGTCAAATGATGGAACCGGTGGAACTTCCAGAAATGCGCCCTGTCCAACGCAAAGATTTCCCCTGGGCTGTGACTGGAGCGAAGGGCCGTCCGCGCCGTATTCTGAGTTCGATTTACCTCGACCCGCCGGAAGAAGAAAAGACCAATCTTCGTTTACTTCGGCGCTGGCAGGAAGTCCAGGAGAAGGAACTGCGTTATAAAGAGTACTTTACGGATGACGCCGACTTTATCGTCATCGGCTTTGGAACGGCAGGACGCGTGGCGCTCTCGGCCGTGCGAGCAGCTCGCGCTCAGGGGATCAAAGTAGGGTTGTTCCGCCCGATCACCGTTGCGCCTTTCCCGTATAAACGGGTGGCGGAACTGGCGCAGAGGGTCGGGGCTTTCCTGGTGGTTGAAATGAACGCCGGCCAAATGCTCGAGGACGTGCGCTTAGCGGTCAACGGCAGCATTCCGATTGAATTCTATGGACGCTTAGGCGGTGTGGTGCCGTTTCCCGATGAAATCCTAAGTGAGATTCAACGTGTGGCGAAGGCGAAATTGAGCGCCGACGCCGACCCCATTGCCAACTGGATGAAACGCATGGAAATGGTTGCGAGGTAAAAATGGCTACCTTGATGGTCCCTGAAAATCTGGTTTACGAACGTCCGCGTTCTTTTACAGATGCACCGACCCACTATTGCCCTGGTTGCACTCATGGTGTAGCACACCGCTTGATTGCCGAGGTCTTGGATGAAATGGGCTTGGCCGAGCGGACGATCGGCGTTGCGCCGGTTGGATGTGCGGTCTTTGCTTACAATTACTTCGATACCGATTTTGTCGAGGCGGCCCATGGCCGTGCTCCGGCGATGGCGACCGGCATCAAGCGCGTCTTGCCTGATAGTATCGTCTTTACCTATCAGGGGGATGGCGACCTGGCCTCAATTGGCATGGGAGAGATTGTCCACGCAGCCGCGCGTGGCGAGAATATCACCGTCTTCTTCATCAACAATGCCAACTACGGTATGACCGGCGGTCAGATGGCGCCTACCACGCTCCCTGGAATGAAAACAACTTCTTCACCCGATGGACGCGATGTTGAGACTCAGGGATATCCGATACGCATGGCCGAAATGCTTGCTACGCTGGACGGAGCTGCCTACGTCGTTCGCCGTTCGCTCCATGACCCGGCTAACATTCGCAAAGCCAAGAAGGCGATTCGTATCGCTTTTGAGGTTCAGGACCGCAAACTTGGCTTCTCAATGGTTGAGCTTCTTTCGACTTGTCCGTCTAACTGGAATCTCTCGCCGGTTGAATCGCTCAAGTGGTTAGAAGAGCACATGATTCCGTTCTTCCCCCTCGGCGATTATAAAGTCGCTCCGGCTGTTGCGGAACTCAAAATCTAGAGCAGGAGGAAGGTATGCAGACCGAATTGATTCTGGCAGGGTTTGGCGGACAAGGGATTATGTTTGCTGGCCAGGTGCTTTCCTATGCGGCTATGGATATCGGCAAACAGGTGACATGGATTCCGTCCTATGGTCCTGAGATGCGCGGAGGTACGGCCAACTGTACAGTGGTCATTTCCGATGAAGAAATCGGCTCGCCGGTTGTTAAAAATCCCGATATTGCTCTGGTGATGAATTTACCTTCGCTGGATAAATATGAGCCTTTGGTCAAACCAGGCGGCATGCTGGTCATTAACGAATCGATGGTGGACCGTAGCGCACGGCGGACAGACATCAAGGTTATCTCCATCCCTTGTAGTGAGATCGCCGAGCAGATTGGTAACATCCGCTTAGCAAACATGGTTGCCGTTGGAGCCTTGTTGAGCGGTTTGGATGTCTTGACGGTGGCCGATGTGGAGGCGGCTCTCATGGCTCACATGCCCGGTCGTCACAGGCATCTATTGTCCAAGAACATTGAGGCGGTCCATAGGGGGTATGAGTATGCTAAAGCGCATGCGGTAGTAACAAGATAATTGCCAGATGTTCCTTTCTAAGCCTTCGAGGTTGTACAAAGCTCCTCGAAGGCTTATTTTTTTATAACAAATCTGCATCTCTGATTTGCTCTTTCTGTTTAAGTCCTGCCGGGCCGGCAACATGGGTAACTCTGACTTGTGCTTACTTGCAAAACGTATTATTCTATTGCTTAGGACCCATAATGTGTCAGGGCATCCTACAGCCTTTTGATTAGAGCTAACAGCGTAAGAATTGATTGTCTGTTGTGAGTATAATTTTTGAGAGAAAGTTATCACAGCTGTCTTCCTCATCCGGGCATTTCTGGCCAATGGATGTAAGACAAGTGCAGAAATTCATCATAAGGAGAGGCTATGTCTGAACCCCGCATTGTTCGTGCCCCACGTGGGACTCAGTTAACTTGCAAGAATTGGCTCATCGAAGCTGCGTATCGTATGATCCAGAATAATCTGGACCCTGAAGTGGCCGAGCGCCCTCAGGACCTGGTCGTTTACGGAGGGCGTGGTCAGGCGGCGCGTAACTGGGAATGCTTTGATGCTATCCTCGAATCACTCCGCAACCTTGAACCGGATGAGACGTTGCTGGTCCAGTCGGGCAAGCCGGTGGCGATCTTTAAGTCTCATCCCGATGCGCCGCGCGTTCTGATTGCTAACTCTAATCTCGTTCCGCATTGGGCAACTTGGGAACACTTTGACGAATTGGCCGCCAAAGGCCTGATGATGTACGGTCAGATGACCGCTGGGTCTTGGATTTATATTGGCACACAAGGCATCTTGCAAGGGACCTATGAAACGTTTGGCGCGCTGGCGCGCAAACGCGGTTGGGGTTCGCTCAAAGGCAAGTTTGTCCTCACTGCCGGTTTGGGGGGAATGGGTGGCGCACAGCCGTTGGCGATTACAATGAATGAGGGCGTCGGTTTGATTGTGGAAGTGGACCCTGCCCGCGCCAAGCGTCGCTTGGAGATCGGTTATGTGGATGAAGTGGTGGACGACTTGGAGGAGGCCATGACGTTGGTCGAGGAGTATCGCGATCGGGAGAAACCGCATTCGATTGGCCTGATTGGGAATGCCGCCGATGTGTACCAAGAGTTGGCAATGCGTGGCGTCATCCCGGATGTGGTGACCGACCAGACTTCGGCCCATGATGCTCTCCTCTATGTCCCTAACGGAATCTCTCTTGAGGAAGCAAACGTCCTGCGTCAATCCAATCCCCAGGAATATAAACGGCGGGCAATGGCCTCTATGGCGCAACATGTCAAAGCCATGCTCGAATTCCAACGCAAGGGTGCAGAAGTATTTGACTACGGCAACAACATCCGGCAACAGGCATACAACTACGGGGTGACGGACGCGTTTGAATTCCCTGGCTTTGTCCCAGCCTATATTCGGCCGCTCTTTTGCGAGGGAAAGGGACCGTTCCGCTGGGTGGCGCTCTCTGGCGACCCAGAAGATATATACAAGACGGATGAAGCGGTGATGGAATTATTCCCCGAAGATGACCATCTGCGCCGCTGGCTGACGATGGCGCGGGAGAAAGTCCCCTTCCAAGGCCTGCCGGCGCGCATCTGCTGGCTCGGCTACGGTGAACGCGTCAAGGCAGGCTTGAAGTTCAACGAGATGGTTGCACAAGGAATTTTGAAAGCCCCGATTGTCATCGGCCGCGACCACCTGGATTCGGGATCGGTGGCCTCGCCTAACCGCGAGACTGAAGGGATGAAGGACGGTTCAGATGCCGTTTCCGACTGGCCGATTTTGAACGCTCTAATTAACGCTGTCGGCGGGGCGACCTGGGTTTCCTTCCATCACGGGGGTGGTGTAGGGATCGGCTATAGTCAGCACGCCGGACAGGTGATCGTGGCCGATGGCACCCCTGAAGCGGCGCGTCGGCTGGAGCGGGTCCTGACCACCGACCCGGGCATGGGCATTGTTCGCCATGCCGATGCCGGCTACGAAGAGGCCATTGCGGCTGCTAAACGGCATGGGATTAAGATGCCGATGCTCAAGGCGTGAAGAACGACAACGTCCCACGCATAGATTAGGCGTGGGACGTTGTCAACTTAGAGCAACCACCTTTTGGCAAGACCAAGCCAGCAAGTTTTTTCTTGCCTCCGGCGGAAATCTCTTTCTCGAAGGAATTGGCGGACGGCTGCTAGCAAAGTCGGAGATTAGGCAAGATGGAGTTTTCCCAAGCTTGATTTGCCACACCCTTATGCGGTTGACTTCAGCACCGGACGGAATTTATACCCGTACACCAACAGGCCTCGCTCATCTCCATCCTGACGCAGCCGACGGGTGACCATCTCAACCGGCATGCCGATTTCCGGCGCACCGTCCAGGTCGGTCAGTTGTGCAGTGACCAACGTTCCCTCCTCTAGCCTAACCAAGGCGACAGTATAGGGAACATTCTCTTCGTAGCCGTCTGGAGGTTCGTAAATCGTTGTAAAGGAATAGACTTCTCCCCGGCCGCTGAACGTGTAGGGCTTCATTTCTGTCTGGCCACATCGGGGGCAGATTTGTCGCGGTGGGAAAAATTTTTCATTGCAATGGACGCAAGTCGTCCCGACCAGGTTGTACCGCTGTTCTTTCAGACGCCAGTGACGAGGAATTTCCATAACTCTCTTCTCCTAAAACAGGTCCAGACTAAATGCTACAATGACAACACTTGCAGAAACTATCAAACTCAACCGACAGATGAGAATGCCTGGCTACCTTTCCTACCATGGCCTTGTGTCCAAAGGCTGCGCGCGGCTGAGCAGAGCAGATTGAGGTTGAAGTCTTCGCGTTGGTTCACCATGGCGACACGGCTTTGTAAGATCTTGCTCCCAGAAGGTATTTGTTCTAACTCATGCCTGCATTTGCGGCATGAGGATTTTCTCTCAAGACGATTTCTGCTAAAATCAACTTCGTAAGGAGGCTTTATGCTCGATGAACCTTTGCTCGAGGTACGCACCTACGATGGCCCTGGCTTTAGGCCTCTGATTTTCTTTGATAGTTGGCGTGTAGCGTTAATGAACTATGCCGAGGGCATGGAGGCTGAGGCTATCCAGACCGTAGAGCGTCATCCGCAGACTGATGAGGTGTTTGTTTTGCTGGACGGTCGGGCGATACTTTTTTACGGCGAAGGGCGTCCGGAATTGGAGCGGCTGCACGCCCAACCCATGGAACCCGGCATTCTCTATAACGTCAAACCACAGACTTGGCACACGGTGGTGATGAGTCGGGATGCAACCATTCTGATTGTCGAGAACGCCGATACCGGCGACCACAACTCGGAGTTTTGTCGCCTGACTGCCGAGCAGCGCAAGTTCTTGATCGAAGAGGCGCGACGCCTGGGATTAGGCCAGGGCGCAAGTTAGAGCCGCTCCAAAACGTGAGTCACGGCCAAGGTGGCCGGGCCGGCCAGGGATTGAATCATGGCGATGCGTGCTTCGGCGACTTGATTGGCACCTGCCTCGCCACGCAACTGTAGTACGGCTTCAACGGCTTGATAGAGGCCGGTAGCTCCAAGGGGGTTGCCACGTGCTTTCAAACCACCCATCGTAGCACAGGGGATGCGGCCTTTGATGCCAATCTGGCCTGTGGCGGCCAATTTCCAACCCTCGCCACGTCGAGCAAATCCGGCCGCCTCTAGCGAGAGAGCGGCGTAAATCGAGAACGCGTCGAAATACTCGAACAAATCAATCTGCTCTCGCTCCAGGGAGGCTTTGCGTAGTGCCTCTTCGACCGAGAGACGGACAGCACGGAACTCCAGTGGGTCGGAACGGTCATGCAGCGCAAAGGTATCGGACGCGGAGGCGGAGGCGGCGATTCGCGTCAGGGGTCGATCAAAGTTTCGGGGCAGCAACTCGCGTCGGGTAAGGACAAGCGCCGCCGCACCATCGGCATAGGGGGCAAGATCGAACAGGTTGAGAGGGTCACATACAGTTTCGGCCTTCTGGTATGCCTCCAAGGAGATAGCTTTACGATACATAGCATTTGGATTGCTGGCGCCGTGAGCGTGGGCGACAAGTGCAAAGCCGGCCAGTCCATCCAGCGGGAGATCGTATTCGTAATGGTAACGTTGTGCCAAGAGCGCTGCCTGGACGGTGGGAGTGAGGCCGTGAATCGACTCGTAATCGGCATCCCCTAACGTAGCGGTGGCGGTTTCCACATCGCTTCCGATTCCATCGGTGAACTTTTCTACACCTACCACTAGGGCTACATCCACAAGACCGCTTTTGACAGCCAAATAGGCCTGACGCAATGCCGTCCCTCCCGAGGCTCCACCGGCTTCAAAGGTTGCCGCTTCGATGCCGTTCAACCCGGCGAAGTCGGTTAGCAGCGTTCCAACGTGCGCCTGACGGGAAAGATTAGGTGCCAAAACATTGGCAGCGAAGAGCGCAGTCGGCTTCAGGCCTCTGGCATCGTCCAATGCTTGTTCAATGGCCTGTCGCGCCAGGTTGCGCAGCGAGGTTTCCCAATGTTCACCGACCGGTGTTTGACCGATTCCTGCAATGATAACATCCGTCATGGCCGCTCCTTGGGTCATTTCAGAGCAATTTTGCCGCGATAACGGGCATAGAGACCGTAGTCAATTTCTGTGCGGCGGGCGATATAATCGCGCGTCAGGGGCGCGCGATGGCGGCGCTCGAGCAGTTTCTCGGTCACAGTGATGTCAAAGGCATCGGAACCGGCGCCAGAACCGAACGAGACCATCAAGATGCGGTCGCCGGGTTGAGCAACATCCAGCGTAGCTGTCAGACCGATGATGGCTGCGCCGGCGTAGGTGTTGCCGATGATCGGGGAGAGCAATCCTGGCTCGATTTGTTCGGGTGTGAATCCCAGCATCGAAGCCACGCGTTGCGGGAATTTTGCGTTCGGTTGGTGGAAGATGGCCCAACGATAATCTTTGGCGCTCACACCAAGGGCAGACATAAGGGCTTTGCCTGCCTCCGTAATGTGTTTGAAGTACGCGGGTTCTCCGGTGAAGCGATTACCGTGTTCCGGATACCGTTGATATTCTC
Organism: Anaerolineales bacterium; assembly: GCA_025056515.1. Lineage (GTDB taxonomy): Bacteria > Chloroflexota > Anaerolineae > Anaerolineales > Villigracilaceae > UBA877. Next base: position 2,127 of record JANWWB010000393.1, on the reverse strand, counting down.
GCCTCCAGAAATCGGGCGTATCGGTGACGTAAGAGTAGGCGGCATGGATAACAGCCAACGACTCTTCGGCCGGACCAATGATAAACGCTGCGCCTCCAGCGGCGGCTGTGTATTCCAGGGCGTCGCCGGGTTTTCCTTGGGCGGTATCTAGACCGCCTGCAATGGCGTAACGTGCCATGCCTGAACCGACCAACCCCATGGCCATCACAATTGCCTCGGTTCCGGCTTTGCAAGCGAATTCCATATCTGCTGCTTGCACATGGGGGGCAGCGCCGATAGCTTCGGCGATGATGGTTCCGGTCGGTTTGACGGCATACGGGTGAGATTCGGAACCAATCCAGACGGCGCGGATTTCTTGCGGGTCAATCTGGGCGCGTTGGAGGGCGTTCCGCACTGCTTCCAGCGACATTGTGACAACGTCTTCGTCTGGACCCGGCACAGACTTTTCGCGAATCGGCAGACCGGATGTTCGTCCACCTGTCCAAATCCGTGCCACTTCGCGTGCTGGAAGCCGGTAGCGTGGCGTGTAGGCGCCATATCCCACAATACCGACCGGACGAGAGGGTTGAAGAGGATGGCTAAGACTCATACAAACTCCTGAAGAGCAGAGAATCGAATTTTTCTACTTGAAACAACCATCATTCTCGCGATTGGTCTCCTAGGTTGCGTGTAGTTTGGCCTGAGAGCGCTTGTAGAATTTCGATTGCTCGGTCAATCCGCACAACTTTTTCGGCGACCATCTGCGAGGCGACGCGTTCAATGAGATCGCCGCTGGCTCCTGCGGCGATGGCGACCTGGCGGGCGTGGAGGGACATGTGACCGCGCTGGATGCCCTCCGTAGCCAAGGCGCGCAAAGCGGCTAAGTTTTGTGCCAAGCCAACCGAGACGATCACTTCTGCCAGCTCAGTGGCGGTTTGGACGCCCATCAGCTTGAGAGCGGCTTTTGCCAGCGGATGGACTTTGGTCGCTCCACCAACAATCCCCACCGCCAGTGGCATTTCAAGGGTGCCAGTTAAGTTGCCTTCGGCGTCTTTGCCCCAACTTGAGAGAGAGGTGTAACGTCCGGAGCGTGCAGCATAGGCATGCGCTCCGGCCTCGACGGCGCGCCAATCGTTGCCGGTGGCGATGACGACTGCATCTACACCGTTCAGAATTCCCTTGTTGTGGGTGGCGGCGCGATACGGATCAGCAGCGGCAAAGGCCCACGCAGCGATGATGCCATCTCGCACTTCTTCGCCGGAGAATTCTCCAAAAGCCAGCTCATCGACCGGGATGGTGCAACGTGCCCGCGCCAAGCGTCGGTCGGCCAAATTCGATAAGATGCGCAGATGCGCCTTACCACCGCTGATGGCTTCCAGCCGTGGCGCAAGGTGCTCACAGGCAGTGTTGACGGCATTGGCGCCCATCGCATCGCGCACATCATAGATCAAGTGGACGACAAGAAAGCCGCCTATAGGTGAATCGGGGATGATGCGCACTTCCAGGTCACGTGCACCGCCGCCGAGCTTTTTCAGCACAGGGTCAATTTCATTTGCCTCAGTGAGCAAGGCGGCCTTGTGTTCCAGAATCTTGAGGCGTGCTGAGGGTAAGTCGGGAAGATTGAGCAGCTGAATTTGTCCAATCATCAATGGTGCGTCAGCGGTAGCAAAGAAACCACCGCCGGCGCGGGCCAGCTTGGCCATGAACGAAGCGCCGGCAATGACCGATGGCTCTTCAATTGCCATCGGCACCAGCACCTCACGACCGTTGACGATAAAGTTCAGCGCAATGCCGAGCGGCAGGCTAAATGTCCCAACAGCGTTTTCGACCATATGGTCGGCTTGCTCAGGGGTCAGACCGCCTTCGAAGGGAGGAAGTTCCTCGAGCGTCAGCCCGGCGGCTTGGACTAGGGTCGGATATCGTTCGTGAATGGGTAAATTGTAAAAGCCCGGGATGCGAGAGGTGTTCATAACTTCGAATTGTATCGGGCAATGCTGGCAAAATCTATCAACTTGGCGGAATTGGACAAGTCGAGTAGAATTCCTAACGAGGGTGTCCCATGCCGTTGATGCAGGAAGAATTGCAAGGACGTTTTCTTGCGCTTCATCGCGCCAGCTTGCAACTGGTCCAGAATATTTCCTTGGAAAG
>JANWWB010000380.1 GCA_025056515.1 Anaerolineales bacterium | reverse complement strand
AAGCCGTTTCAGTGTTCGGATTATCCCAACTACCGTTATCGAGACGTCTTAAAGCCGTTGAAGCATCCCAGTAATGACTCAACGATAATTTGTTTTCCTGAGAAAGAGCGTTTCCTAGTGTTGTTCCAAGGTAGGTGATGTCAACTTTGAGTTTGTAGAAAAAGTTATCCAGTTGAGAGGTATGGTAGTCGCTAATTGCCTGAAGTTCATATCTACTTTGTTCATTGATGTTTTTTGCCAGTTGTCCGGCTAAATAGGTGTTCGATTCTTGATTGCGATAATAGACATAGCCTCCCATAATGCTCAAGCTGATAAAGATGAGCAGTGTGTAACTCACAATCAGCCTCACTCGTAGGCTGCTCCAGTCAAGTAATCGTTTTTTCTTTGAGGATGTGTTCATAGGCGCCCTAGAAATTCTCTAGTAGGATTACTCAGTCTCTCGGAAGGTTTGTAGATGCACTTCAGCTTCAGCGAGGTCGTAGGAGCTTTGGATTTCGGCAATCGCTGTTTGTAAGATGGTTTCGATATCGAGCGTTTCGCGGATGCGAGCAGCGATTCGGCTAAGCGTTTGTTCTTGCTCAGCTCGTTCACGCGCTTCAAGAATCAGGCGCGTATTTTCCAACCTCAAGCTAATTTGGTTGGCAATCGCCTCAAGCATCGTGATTTGTTCTTGTTCCCAGACTGTGTTGGGGTCTTCTTCGTAGCCAACGACACCAATGGTTTGGCCGGCTAGACGCAGAGGTGCTACAAGGCGTGCGGTTGGCTTTTTATCCTTGGTAATGTACATTGCCGGCCGGCCTTCTTGCAGCTGTTGCATCACTTCCGGTGGATATGTTTCGCTGGAGGGAAGTAGCTTAAGACGATCATATTGGTATCCAAAAGGTTTGCCGCGTGTGAATTCTTGCCAAGCAGATTGTGTCTTCTGTCCTGTCAGAAAATCAATTTCTTGCAGGCGAGCCTGTAGCTGTGTAGATAAGCGAAGATTTTCTAATCCAATGGCTATCTGATCGGCAAAAGTTTGTAAAGCGATGTTCACACTTTCACTAGGTGGCTCAGACTGAAATCTGACATGAAGAACGCCCAGGAAGTGACGAGGTGTCTTCAGAGGAAAGATGGGTTCCAAGAAGGGATCACTTGGATAGGGGATGGAATAGGTGATGTCTCCTACCTGAACGAGTAAAGTACCCGCTTCAGTTAGGAAGGGCCCATGTTGTGCGAAAATAGGCACTGTCTTGAGCTGGGTGCTGGTTTCGTGGGTAGACAGAGCAAGCAGGAGAAATTGCATGCTCTCATTGACAAGGTAGATGCTGATGCGTTCGGTAGGAAGATGTCGTTGTAAAATGTTCAGGGTTTCAGACAATAATTTTTCTTCATCTTGCAGCGAGGTTGTCTTGGAAGCCAATTCTGCAACAATATTGAGAATTCGGTTTTGAGTTGCCAGGATTTCGGTTTGTTTTCTTAGCTCGCTTTGACTTTGTTCGAGTTGTAGATTAACAGCACGAATGGCTTTCTCACTTTCTGCACTTCTTTGGGCTATACGACGAATACTCTGCACTGCAAGGTATAGCAGGGAGAAGTTGGTCAGGAATAAAATCGTATGAGAAAGCAAAACGGAGGCGTCGTCAATGAGTGGGCGGGGGGGAAGGAGAAGAGCCTTTTCTGCATATAGCATAGCCAGGCTTGTGAGCATGACCAGGATCGTGGTCACGATGCCGCCTCCCACTCCCAACGTAAGTCCGGCAATAAGAATCAACGCTGAAAACATTGAAAAACCGGTATCGCGAATGCCACCATATTGCGTTTCGATGTAGGTGAGTGCTAACCACAGCATTCCAACGAGTAAAATCGCTGCTAGCTGGGTTTTACGGATTCGGAGGAGGGTCAGAAGGCCTACCTCTATTAGCAGCACTATAATAGCTACGACAGCCAAGTGATGAGGTGGTACCACAATGGTGTAGAGAAGATATAGTAGGGTCAAGACCATTGTGGTCAATAAAATCGTATTTAGGTTGTTGGCGCGCAGGTTTTGTTCGGTGTCTTCGAATGTTGGTAGGCGCAGAAACTGAACGAAGCGTTTGAACATAGCTTTTACCTTAACGATTTACCGATTTGCAGAAGAATCCTTTGTGTCAGGGGTAGAAGGTACAAAGCCGATTTGGATGAAACTGCGAGGCACATCCAGCACCTTTCCCAATTCACGCACAGCGCTTTGTAAAAGAGCATCAATCTCGTTGGCGCGCTGGAGTTGAGAGGCAATCAAGTTGATTTGCTGTTCACGATTTGCCAGTCTCTGTGCGTCTTGGAGCAGACGGGCGTTTTCCAGAGCTAATGCTAAACGGTTGGCCGTCTCTTCAATCAATGAGACTGTTTCAGCTGGAATGCGTTCGGCATTAAAGCGGATGCTCAGGCCTCCTAAAATTTGACCTCGCAGCAGAATGGGGACATGAACCACCGTGCTATTTTTCTCGCCTTTTTCGGTGGATATGATGGCTTGTTTGTTGAGTTGTCTCTGAAACTGTTCAATCAATTCAGGAGCGAGGGGTTCGATTCTGGTTCCTTCGTACCGATATCCCCGATGGTGTCGAATATGCTCGATAAACTCTCGCCATTCACGAGCTGTTTGGATACGTAAGGCGCGTTCAAGCGAGCGTGAACTCTCTTGCAATTCTTCTAAGAGACGGATTTTCTCGATGGCAACGGCTAGCTGATCGGTGATAATTTGCATCACTTGAACATCATTTTGGTCAAAAGCGTGGGCTTTTTCACTCTGGATATCAAGCACACCTAGGATACGACCGCGTGTTTGAATGGGCAGAGCCATTTCTGAACGTGTGTAGGGCAAAAGAGGATTGCGAAAATGAGCGGCGTCTTCACCAACATCGAGAGCAATTCGCGGTTGTCCCCATTTGGCTACATGTCCTACAAGACCGGTCCCCAAGGGGAGTTTGTGTTGATTGGCTAACATGACTTTGCCGGCCTCGCTCGAAGCCGAGCGTAAAACAGCAAATTCATTCTTGTCATCGTTGAGGAAGATGCCTGTATGGTAAAAACCAAAGCGTTCGCTGATCAAGGTGACTGTCCTATCCAAAAGGTCATCCAGACGGTTGGCAAAAGCGGTATCTCGGGCAATTTGGGCTGCCGTGCGAAGTTGTAGCGTGCGTTCTTCGAGGGCTTTGGTGCGTTCCTCTACGCGTTTTTCCAGTTCTGTTACCAATGTTTTTAGCTGAATTGTGGTATTGTTGAAGGCCTGAGTGAGGATGCCAATTTCATCTTCTCGCTCTGTTTCCACGTAGGTATCCAGTTTTCCTGCGGTGACTTGCCGATAGCCTTCAACAAGCGAGTTAATAGGTCGGACGATAGCTTGAACAATCAGCCAAGAGGCAAGGCTGGTTAGGACAAAAGCACCTAGCGCAATTCCCAGGTTAGTTAGCAGAAGAGCGGTCAAGGGGCGGTAAATTTCGTTTTGTGTG
>JANWWB010000354.1 GCA_025056515.1 Anaerolineales bacterium | reverse complement strand
AATCGAAGAGGTGGTGACGCGTGAAGAATTTCCTCTCGAGCGTGCTCGCGAGGTTCTTAAGAATGAAGTGGTGGCTGTGCTTGGTTACGGCGTGCAAGGCCCTGCGCAGGCCATGAACATGCGCGATAACGGTATCCATGTGATTGTCGGTCAGCGCCCTGGCAGCAAGAACTGGGACCGAGCCATTGCCGATGGCTGGGTGCCGGGTGAGACGCTCTTCCCGCTCGAAGAGGCGGCCAAACGCGGCACGGTTGTTCAATATCTGCTTTCCGATGCCGGTCAGCGCAGTCAGTGGCCAAACATCGTGGAATGCCTGAACGAAGGCGATTTGCTCTACTTTTCGCACGGCTTTTCGGTGACCTATAAAGACGATACCGGCGTCATCCCGCCTCCGTACGTGGACGTGACGCTCGTGGCCCCAAAAGGTTCCGGCACGAGCGTGCGGCGCAATTTTCTGGCCGGCAGCGGCATCAACGCCAGTTTTGCCATTTACCAGGATTACACCGGGCGCGCTTGGGAGCGGACGGTAGCTCTTGGTATTGCCATCGGTGCCGGCTATCTCTTCCCCACCACTTTCGAAAAAGAGGTCTTTAGCGATTTAACCGGTGAACGCGGCATCCTGATGGGAGCGCTGGCCGGTGTGATGGAAGCCCAGTACAACGAGTTGCGCAAGCACGGTCACAGCCCCAGCGAAGCCTTCAACGAGACGGTAGAAGAACTCACCCAGTCCCTCATCCGCTTGGTAGGGGAAAACGGCATGGATTGGATGTATGCCAACTGTTCCACCACCGCTCAGCGCGGCGCACTCGATTGGAAGAATCGCTTCCGCGATGCAGTTGCGCCGGTCTTTGAACAGCTCTATGAAAGTGTTGCCAATGGCACCGAAGCGCGCATCGTGCTGGAGGCCAATTCCCGCCCCGATTACCGCGAACAGCTTGAAAAAGAGCTGGCCGAAATGCGCAACTCGGAAATGTGGCAAGCGGGGGCGGCCGTGCGTGCCTTGAGGCCGGAGAATTGGAAATCGGCGAGCAATAAGCCGTAATCAGTGAGCAGAGAACAAGGAACAGTGTTTCGATGACCGATAACTGAAGTATCGAACGTGGAGTCGATATGAACAACTACGTCAAAATTTTCGATACGACCTTGCGCGATGGGGAACAATCTCCAGGCGCAACAATGACTTCAGCTGAGAAATTAGAGGTCGCCCGCGCTCTGGCACGTCTGGGCGTGGATATTATCGAAGCAGGTTTCCCTGCCGCCTCGCCCGATGACCTGGAAGCCGTGCGGCGCATCGCTATCGAAGTGGGCAACCCGCCCCCCAATAATCCTGCGGCCCGCGTCCCCATTATCGCAGGTCTGGCGCGTGCTAACAAAAGCGACATTGACAAGGCCTGGCAGGCCGTGCGCGAGGCCGCTCGTCCGCGCATTCACACCTTTCTGGCGACTTCCGAAATTCACATGCAGTACAAGCTCAAAATGACGCGCGAAGAAGTAGTTCAGCGCGTGCGTGAGATGGTGGCCTATGCCCGCTCCTTGTGCGCCGATGTCGAATTCAGCCCGGAAGACGCCGGTCGCTCAGACCCGCAATTTCTGTATTATGTCTTGGGCGAGGCCATCAAAGCGGGCGCGACCACGCTCAACATTCCCGATACGGTCGGCTACACCACGCCCGATGAATTTGGCGCGCTCATCAAAGGCATCATCGAACATACGCCGGGCATGCACGAGGGCATTACCGTCAGCGTCCACACGCACGATGACCTGGGGCTGGCAACGGCGAATGCGCTGGCCGGCATCAAGGCAGGCGCTCGCCAGGCGGAAGTCACCATCAACGGCATCGGCGAGCGCGCCGGAAATTGCTCCCTCGAAGAAGTGGTCATGGCGCTCAAAACCCGTCACGCGCTCTTTGGCCTGGAAACCGGGATTGATACCACCCAGTTGGCGCGCGTGAGCAAACTGGTCAGCAATTACACCGGCATTCCGGTTCCGCCAAATAAAGCGATTGTCGGTGCGAATGCCTTTGCCCACGAGGCAGGCATCCACCAGGACGGCATGCTCAAGCACAAATTGACCTATGAAATCATGCGCCCGGAAGATGTTGGCGTTAGCCAGTCGCGCTTGGTGCTGGGGAAGCACTCTGGCCGTCATGCTTTCCGCATGCGTCTGGCCGAACTAGGGTATGTCCTCGATGAAGACGAATTGGATAAGGCTTTTGCACGCTTCAAGGAGTTAGCGGACCGCAAGAAGGTCATCACCGATTTAGATCTGGAAGCGCTCATTGCAGATGAATTCTATCGCCCGCACGATATTTATGCCCTCGACGGCTTGCAAGTAACCTGCGGCACGATGGGCATGCCCACGGCGACTGTGCGCCTGCGCGGCCCCGATGGCAAGATTCACATCCATGCTGCCATCGGCACCGGTCCGGTAGATGCAACCTATAAAGCCATTGATCACATCGTTAAAGTGCCGAACACTTTGCTGGAGTTCAGCGTCCGTGCCGTCACCGAAGGGATCGACGCGCTTGGCGAAGTCACCGTTCGCATTCAGCCCAAAGACGGTCTGACCAAGTTCGATGCCCAATCAGAAATATCCCATAGCCGCGTTTTTGGCGGGCAGGGCGCCGATACTGACATTGTTGTTGCCAGCGCCAAAGCCTATCTGGCTGCCCTCAATAAACTTATCACGGCTCAGACTGAAGCAGCCAAATCTCAAGAGCAATCCAGCGTGATGCTGGGATGAGTTACGATGCTATTTTTTACTCCAGGAGGAACACCATGAACACCCTGTCTGTCTCTCAAGAGCCAAATGAGGTTTTCCCATCTTCCACTTTCGATCCTTTTCCCGAACCGCAAACGATACCTAAAGGTTGGGATGTGAGCGCATTCCTCTCTTCCGCGATTCCATCTACTGTGCATACGAAAGCAGAAGAGCCAAACGGCGTTCGTCATCCTTGGCATTGGATGCCACATTAATACTGAATACTGTGCACAGAACATCGAATTGCCTATGCCAAAGACCTTATTCGAAAAACTTTGGGATTCTCATGTTGTCGTCCAAGAACCGGATTCTCCGGCTATTTTGTACATTGACTTACACCTTGTCCATGAAGTTACCTCGCCGCAGGCTTTCGCCAGCTTGCGCCAACGCGGGTTGAAAGTGCGTCGGCCCGATAAAACAGTTGCTACGATAGACCATTCCATCCCGACCACACCGCCCGATGTGCCAATTGCCGACCCGTTGGCCGCGGCGCAAATCAAACAGATGGAGACCAACGCTGCCGAGTTCGGCATTCGGCTCTATGGGATCGATAGCCCGCATCGCGGCATTGTTCACGTCATTGGGCCGGAGCTGGGTCTCACCCAGCCGGGTATGACAATTGTCTGTGGTGACAGCCATACAGCCACGCATGGGGCCTTTGGCGCACTGGCTTTCGGCATCGGCACCAGCGAGGTAGAACATGTTCTGGCAACACAATGCCTGCTTCAGCGTAAACCGAAAACCTACGAAGTGCGCGTAGATGGCACGCTTCCACCGGGTGTGACCGCCAAAGACATCATCTTAGCACTGATTGCCAAAATCGGCGTGGGTGGCGGCACGGGACATGTCTTTGAGTACACCGGCTCGACCATCCGTTCGCTCACGATGGAAGAGCGTATGACCATCTGCAATATGTCCATCGAAGGTGGCGCACGTGCAGGCATGGTTGCGCCCGATGATACAACCTTCGAGTATCTTTATGGACGTGAATTCGCCCCAAAAGGCGCTGACTGGGATAGAGCCGTTGCCCGCTGGCGTCAGTTACCAACCGATGAAGGCGCAACATATGACAAAAGTGTCACGCTTGATGCCTCAGCCCTGGAACCGATGATTACGTATGGGACCAATCCGGGCATGGGCATGAAAATCACAGACCGCGTGCCAGACCCGGCGCGAATCGGCGATTCGAGCCAGAAACTGGCGCTCGAAAAAGCACTTGCCTACATGGGGCTT
>JANWWB010000338.1 GCA_025056515.1 Anaerolineales bacterium | reverse complement strand
TCGGCACGTTTAAGGTAGAAATGCGACGCGCTATTTCGCCGAAAAAGGCCGGCGTGATGCGAAAAGTGCTTAGTGGGTCAACATGACAAATATCAAAACCAAGCGAAAGAACCAAGAATTGTGGCGCGAACTGTCGAATTTTTGTCAGCGCTTGGCTGAGCGCATCGCGATATCTGGCGTCATCTGTACCTGGGGGGAGAGGGATGTTCCAGTTGAATCCGAGACCAGCGCCTGCCCCGGTCTCTTCGGCATAACCGCTGAAGTAGGGATAGGCTTCTTTGGGGTCAGCATGGAGAGAGACGTACAAGACTTGATTGCTGGTGTAGAAGATTTCTTGGGTGCCGTTCCCGTGATGGTAATCTACATCCAAGATGGCGACTGGCCCCCCTTGGCTCAGAAATTGGGCTGCGATAGCAGCATTGTTCAGGTAGCAGAAGCCGCCACATTTGGCGCGCATGGCATGGTGACCAGGGGGACGGCAAAGCGCTAAAGCTGCTTTTTCTCCACCTCGGACCAGTTCAGCAGCAGTTAGGGCACAATGAGCGGCAAGCAGAGCAGCCGGCCAGACTTGTGCTGTGAGAGGAGCATAGGTATCAAAACAAAAAGCCCCGGCAGCAGCCATTACGGAACCAACCCGCGTTGGCCATAGCTCGGTGAAAGGGAAAGCAGCGGGGAAGAGCACGGCCGCAGGTTGCCCATCTGACTCTGGGTCGGTGATGGGTTGACGATTGGCGGTCTGGAGATAGTTTAGGTAGCTTTCGTCATGAACAGAAGAGATGAACTCAAGCGGAAAAAGACGGGGCTCCACAAACGTCGCCAGACCTTCTTTTTGGAGTGCCTCGGCGATTCGTTGGGTGCGCTCCGGAACCTCGGGGCTGCTCCCCGCTGCTCCAAAGTGTATCTGCCCCGGCGAACGAAAGTCTTCCAGATGTTTCGAATAGACGACTAACACGGTTATTCTTTCTTAGAAAGATCCCGACGTTTGGTAAGCAAGCGGATAACCCACCTCTCGACCTGATCGACCAATTGCATCAAGCCGCCCGGAAAGAACAGGATGGTAAGGCAAATCAGAGCGCCGAGCAGGGTTAGGCGCAATGTGTCAGCCAAACGCAAAAATTCATTCCCGAAGACGATAACTGCTGCGCCCAGAATTGGACCTGCAAACGTTCCAACGCCGCCTAGCTCAATCATGGCTATAGTTAACAGGAAAGGTTCAATCCCGAGCGTTGTTGGAGAGATATCGCCCAGAGCGTGGACGTAAACACCGCCTGCAATTCCGGTCAGAAAGGAGGCTATTGCAAAGACCTTGAGGCGTTCGCGGAACTTGTTCACACCCAGGCAGTAGGCGAAGTTCTCCGAATCCCGCAGAGCAACAAAGGCTAAACCGCTTGAGGAATGGATGACGCGATAGACGATGTATAGGATGACCAGAAAGAAAGTCAACGAGACATAATAGGCGCCTGTTTTGGTCATGCCTGGGAAAAAGGGAGGAATCTCGTGCAATCCCATAGCGCCACCGGTGATTTCCCGCGTCTGCGTCAGGATGGAGGGAAGGGAATCGGCAAAGATGAGAGTCAACAGGGCAATATAGATGCCGCTCAAACGCAGTGCCGGTAGACCCAAAAAGACGGTGACGAGCAGGCAAGTTGTCAACCCGCCAATCGGGATGGTCAACCAAGGCGAGAGGCCAAAGGTTTTTGCCAGAATCCCCGAAACGTAACCCCCAATCGCCAGGAAGCCAATATTCCCGAGTGAATTGATGCCCGCATATCCCATGAGAAGATTCCAGTTTGCCGCAACAATCGCCCAGATGAAGAACAGGACAAACAGGTGACGCATGTAACTACTGGCGCCCAAGAGAGGGTAGATGAGCAAGAAAATGATTCCAAGGATCACAACAAGAGTCCGCCAGTTGAATTTGAGAGCGTTCATTGCGATCTCCTACAGTCTACAGTCGTCCACCTAATAGTCCTTGAGGGCGCAAGAGCAAGATAATCATGAACATTCCAAACCAGATCGGCCAGACCCAAATGGCGCCCAGGTAAAGGGTGGCCAGCGCTTCGACAACGCCGAGAATGATCGCCGCATAGATGGCACCCGTTGTACTACCAAGCCCACCGAAGGTGGTGATCACAAAGCCCTTGACCATCCACTCCCAGCCAATATGTGGGTTGAGATAGTATTTCGTCCCGAGCAAAATCCCGCTAAAACCGGTGACCAAAAAGGCCAAGCCAAAGGTATAGCTGAAGATGCGGTCAATATCAATCCCTACCACGCGTGCCCCAGGGATAGATTGTGCCACAGCACGCATGGCTTGTCCTAGGCGCGTGTACTTGAAGAACAGGCTCAGCAGGATGATAAAGATGATAACGATCGCTATCAGTGCTAGCTCGTGCCCATTGATTTCCACAAAACCGATGATCAGCCGGCCTGTCAGAAAGGTCGGAATGGACTTGACGCGCGGACCGAAGAGTTGCAAGAGGACATTTTCTAGCAAAATTCCGGCGCCGAGCATAAAGAGTACGGTCGAAAATTCCCAGTTTGGTTTCTGAAGCAGAGGCTTAATCGCTAATCGGTAGATTCCGACACCTAGCAGGAACATCGCCGCCAAAGCAAAAAGCGTAGCGGGCAGAAAAGGTACACCGAACGACTGAAGCGCCATCCAAGTGAGATACGCGCCGATGAGCGCCACAACACCGTGTCCAAAATTGAAGACTCGACTGACGCCATAAATGATGGTCAGGCCTAATGCCATAGCCGCATAGAGCGAACCGGAAATCAAACCGCTGATCAGGGTGTTGACAATTGTTTCCATGCGGCCTCCTAGAAGTAGGCTTTCTCAATTTCGGCTATGTCTACTTGGTCGGTCGGACGTTCAAAGGCAATTTGCCCCTTTTTAAGCAAGTAGAAACGGTTGGAAAGAGCTAAAGCGTTTTCAATTTCTTGTTCCACGATCAGAATCGTGATTCCGCGCTCGCGATTGATGGCGGCAATGGCCTCGAACACCGCTTTGCGCATGCCTGGCGAAAGACCAATCGAGGGTTCGTCCACAAGAAGCAGGCCGGTTTCACTCATCAGACCACGTGCGATCGCCACCATGCGTGCCTCACCACCGCTCAGTGTGGAGCAAAGTTGCTTTTGACGCATTTCCAGTTTCGGAAAGATGTGGAAAACAAATTCCAGGTTAGATTTGACCCGCTTGCGTGCCCGAGGGGGATAGGCGCCGAGGAGTAGATTTTCCATCACGGTCATGTCTGGGAACAGGTGACGCTCCTCAGGGATGTAGACCAGGCCACGCTCGACAATCTTGTGTGCCGGCAACTTGGCAATTTCTTCGCCTTGGAATTTGACCGAACCGGCCGTGGGAGGGTGAAGTCCCGAAATGGCTTTGAGCAATGTGCTCTTCCCGTGGCCGTTGGGTCCGAAAAGCGCAACCACTTCCCCGGCGTCCACATGCAAGGAAACTTGCCGTAAGACTTGCAGTTCCCCATAGAAGGAATCGAGATTGCGCACTTCAAGCATGGGAACTGCCTCCTTTTCCGCCCAGGTATACCTCTATAACCCGCCGGTCTTCGGTCACTTGATCGGAAGGCCCAAGGTACAGGACTTGTCCGTCG
>JANWWB010000266.1 GCA_025056515.1 Anaerolineales bacterium | reverse complement strand
CACCTTGCAGCACCTTTTTCAGCCGAGGTTCGTCCTCCGGTTGTAGGCGGAGAATTTCGAGTAAGCGTTTCAGGTTTGCCGGGTCTTCTGGGTTGAGCGAGAGGCCCAGTTGTTTGGCGAACGGCCGCAAGTCGTTGGGGGTCAATTGGTCAAGCGGTTGATGGAGCGGCGAGAGAGCCGGAATGGCTTGGCCGTCTTCCATGCGGTTATTCGCTTCCAACCAGGCGGAGCGAATCAGCAACACTTGCATCAGCCGCCGTACCGGTTCGGCGCGCAGGCGGGCAGAGAGGCGTTCGGAACTCTCGACCGACGTCGTGCCGACCAGAAGCGGACGCCCACGCACATGCTCGCGTACGATTTCGCGCACAATGGCGCGCAGTTTGGCCTCGAGCGTCCGAAAGACCACATCTGGGTAGTCTTTACGCCGCCAGAAGACGGGTTTCTTTTCAGGGTCGTTGCGGCGGGCGAAGTAGGTGTATTCGTATCCGTCTTGGTCGCGCGCCTTGACCTCCACGAGCGGGGCGTTTGGCCCGAACGCTTGATATTCTAGGTTCGTGGGAATGGGGAGAACATCCAACTTGTAGATTTTGTGAAATTCTTCTGCCTCGGTCAGTGCTGTGCCGGTCATGCCGGCCAGTTTTTGGTACATGCGGAAGTAATTTTGTAGAGTGATGGTCGCATAGGTGACATTCTCCGGCTCAATCCGCACGCCCTCTTTGGCTTCGACAGCCTGGTGCAGGCCATCCGACCAACGCCGCCCGGGCATCAGGCGTCCGGTGAATTCATCCACAATGATGACTTTGCCGCTCTGGACGACATAGTCTTTGTTGCGTTTGAAGAGGTGTTGGGCGCGCAGCGCCTGTTCCAAGTAGCCGAGCAGGCGTGCCTGTTCGGGGGTGACATCTTCCGGGCGGTCGGGGTCGCGCAAAGGCTGACCGAGCAACTCTTCCACGTGGGCCAAGCCGATTTCGGTCAGGGAAACCGTGCGGTCTTTTTCGTTGATTTCGTAATCTTCTGGGCGCAGCTGACGGACAATTTGCGCCATGCGCGGATACCATTCGACGTTCTCCGAAGCCGGGCCGGAGATAATCAGTGGAGTGCGTGCCTCGTCGATGAGCACGTTGTCCACTTCGTCTACAATAGCGTAGTAATGACCACGCTGAACGCGCTCTTCGCGGCGCATGACCATATTATCGCGTAGGTAATCGAAGCCAAATTCGGCGTTCGTCCCATAGGTGATGTCGGCCCGATAAGCCTCGGCCCGCTCGACCATGCGCATCTGATGGCGGTCTTCCCGTGAGCTTTTTTGGTCAGGATCGAAGAGAAAGGCTTTTTTGGCGTTTTCGGTCGCCGAAGCCATTTGCAAGATACCGACTGTCAGCCCTAAGGCTTGATAAATGGGGCCCATCCAGCGTGCATCGCGCCGGGCCAGGTAATCGTTGACCGTCACCAGATGGACGCCGCGGCCGGTCAGGGCGTTCAGATAGAGCGGCAAGGTCGCGACCAGGGTCTTGCCTTCGCCGGTCTTCATTTCGGCGATCTTACCCTGGTGGAGGGCGATGCCGCCGATGATTTGGACATCGTAATGGCGCAGTCCAATCGTGCGCTTGGCGGCTTCGCGCACGGCCGCGAACGCCTCAGGAAGGATGTCGTTCAACGCTGTCTGCTCGGCCTGACGACGGACGGTTTCGTCTTCAATCCCGTGGAGCGCTGTAGCGAGGCGAGCGCGAAATTCGTCGGTTTTGGCGCGTAAGGCTTCGTCGGAGAGGGATTCAAAGTCTCTCTCCAGTTCGTTGATGCGCGCTACGATTTGCGCTAGTTTTTCAATCTCGCGTTTGTGGGGGTCGCCCCCGAAGAATTTGATCAGTTGTGCTAACATAAAAAGTCCCTTTGCGGCGGGATTATAGCACGGGAGTCTGATAGGCTGTTAGTCTTTGTGCGCGTTGTGTGCTCCTTGGGGCAATTGCCCAGAGGACTGCCTCTTTTAAGCCACGTGGCCGTGCTATAATCTTTCTGCTCACTTTTCTTCTGTGCTGGCTTTTCGATGTCCTTCGTTCACCTTCACGTTCACACTGAATATTCCCTCTTGGATGGTTTCTCGAACATCCCGAAGTTAGTGAGGCGCGCCCGCGAACTGGGTATGCCGGCTTTGGCCATCACCGACCACGGGGCAATGTACGGCGTTATTGAGTTCTACGAGCGTGCTCTTGAGGTAGGCATCAAACCGATTATCGGCGTAGAGGCCTACCTGGCCGCTCGTTCGATGAAAGAACGCGATCCCCAAGAAGATAAAAAGTCCACGCATTTGCTCTTATTGGCCGAAAACCAAACCGGCTACCGAAATTTACTCAAACTGGTCACTGCGGCGCAATTGGAGGGCTTTTACTATTATCCCCGGATCGATAAGGAGCTGCTGGCACAACACGCCGAAGGCCTGATTTGCACTTCTGGCTGCTTGGCGGCTGAGGTGCCGCGCCTTTTGGCGCAAGGACAGGTGGAAAAAGCGCGCAAAACCCTTGACTGGTACTATGAGGTCTTTGGGCCGGACAACTTCTTTTTCGAGCTGCAGGACCACAATCTCCCCGAATTAACTCAAGTCAATCGCCAACTGCTCGAACTAGCGCCGCGTTACAAGGCACGCTTTGTCGCCACCAACGATGTCCACTATATCAACCGCGAAGATTGGCGCTTGCAGGACATCTTACTCGCTGTTCAAACCGGCAAATTGCTCTCGGATCCCGACCGGATGCGCTATCAGCCGGAGTCGTACTACCTGCGTTCGCCGCAGGAAATGGCCGCTCTCTTCGGCGAGGTGCCGGGGGCGCTGGAAAACACATTATGGATTGCTGAACGCTGCAACGTGGACTTAAGTGTCCGAGAGTATCGTTTGCCGCATTTCCCCGTTCCAGAAGGCTTTACCGCCGAGACCTATTTGCGCCATCTCTGTCAGCAGGGAGCGCGTCAACGCTACGGAGACCGCGCTGACCGCTCCGAAGTTCAATCCCGACTTGAGTATGAATTGAGCGTCATCCATCGGATGGGCTTCGATTCGTACTTCTTGATCGTCTGGGATCTCTGTCGTCATGCCCGCGAACGCGGCATCTGGTACAACACGCGCGGCTCCGGTGCCGGCTCTATCGTCGCCTACACACTTTTTATCACGTTGATCGACCCGCTCGAGCACAATTTGCTTTTTGAACGCTTCCTCAATCCCGACCGGATTTCGATGCCCGATATTGACCTGGACTTTCCCGACGACCGCCGCGCCGAAATGCTCGAATACGCCGTCCAGAAATACGGGCAGGATAAAGTTGCTCAAATCATCACCTTCGGGACGATGGGCGCACGAGCGGCCTTGCGCGATGTCGGGCGGGTGATGGATATTCCTCTTTCTGAGGTAGACCGAATCGCCAAACTTGTGCCGAGTATCCCCGGCAAGCCGATTACGCTCCGTGAAGCGCTCGAACAAGTCCCCGAGCTGAAAACCGCTTACGAGACAGAATCCCATCTGCGCGAGCTGATCGACACCGCCGCTCAAATGGAAGGCGTGGTGCGCAACGCCGGCACGCACGCCGCCGGCGTGGTTATTTCCGACCGCCCGCTCATCGAATACTTGCCCTTAGCCCGTCCCACCAATGACTCCGAAGAAACCCCCATCAAGACCATTACGCAGTTTGAGATGGGTGTTCTGGAGAAACTCAAAATGCTCAAGGTGGACTTCTTGGGCTTGGCAACGCTTTCGATTATGGCCAAAGCCTGCGCCCTCATCAAGCAACGGCATGGGATTGAGTTCAACTTGCAAACCATCCCCACCGACGACCCAGAGACCTACAAATTCCTCGGCGAAGGGCACACCTTAGGCGTCTTTCAACTCGAAGGTTCGGGCATGACCAAATGGCTGATGCAAATGAAACCTCGCTCGCTTGAACATGTGATTGCCATGGTCGCCCTCTTCCGCCCCGGGCCAATGGAATTTATCCCCGATTACATCCAGCGCATGCATGGCGAAGCGCCAGTGGAATATCTCCACCCTGCTTTGGAGCCGATTTTTGCCGATACCTACGGCATCCCCATCTATCAAGAACAAATCATGCGCGCTGCGGTGGAGCTAGCCGGTTATACTCCGGCTGAATCTGACAATCTGCGCAAGGCCATCTCCAAAAAGAAAAAAGACGAGTTGGAGAAGCACCGGCAGAAATTTGTCGAAGGCGCTGTAGCGCGTGGTATCGAACGAAGCGTCGCTGAACAAATCTTCTCTGATTGGGAGGAATTTGCTCGCTACGGGTTCAATAAATCCCATGCTGCCGACTACGGTTTCTTAGCGGTTCAGACGGCCTATTTGAAGTGCCACTACCCGGCCGAATACATGACTGCCTTGTTAACGGTTTCCAAACACGAGACTGAAAAAGTTGCCTTGTATGTCGCCGATGCTCGTCAGATGGGGGTGGAGGTTCTCCCACCCGACATCAACGCGAGCGAATGGGACTTCTTCATCGAAGACCATCAGGGCAAGCCGAAGATTCGTTTTGGGCTGGGTGCGATCAAAAATGTCGGCCATGCGGCTGTAGAAGCCCTGCTGCAAGCACGTCGACGGGGCGGGCCGTTCCGCGACCTGACCGACCTGGCGCAGCGGGTGGACCTGCGTGCTGTGGGCAAGCGCGCTCTCGAAAGCCTGATCAAGGTCGGGGCGCTTGATACGCTCGGCGAACGCGCCGCCATGCTCGAAGGTCTTGACCATATCCTGGCCGTCAGCGCTTCGTATTGGCGTGCCTCTCAGGCCGGTCAGCTCTCCCTCTTTGGCGTCCAGACTGGCGTCAGCGAGACTATCCGCCTGCCGATGATCGAAGCAGCCAGCCGCCGCCAAAAACTTGTCTGGGAGCGCGAACTGGTCGGCCTGTACCTCTCGGAACATCCGTTGATCCCTTATCTGAACGAAATGCGCCAAGTGGTCACCCATTATGCGGCCACCTTGGGTGAGGCGGCCCACGAGGAAAAAACTCGTCTGGCGGGGATGGTGACCGGAATCCGCACTCATCAGACGAAGACTGGCAAGATGATGGCGTGGGTGACCTTGGAAGACTTGACAGGTGTTGTCGAACTGGTCTTCTTCCCGCGCGCTTGGGAGCAATATCAATTTGCTTTGGAGATCGGTGGGCTTATCCTGGTGGAGGGGAAAGTGGATGCCCGCTCCGCTCCGCCCAAAGTCTTGGTGGATACTCTTCAGACGCAGATTAAGGTCACTCAACCGGCGCAGATTCCTCTCCAACCTGCGGCGCGCGGGGGTGATCTTGCACCGGCTCCCGTCAAACCGAGCGCTCCTCTCCCTGGACAGATCGCACCCCCCCGCCCCTCATCGCCTCCGGCTACGGTTGCGAAGCCGTCTCCCACCCCAGCAGGGGTACGGCGTATTCGAGAAATAACGCCGCCACCACCCGAAGACCCACCCGATTGGGAACTCTACGAGATGTCCACTGCCTCGTCGGCTGAGGCTTGGTCTAACGAGTCCTTGCTCCCACCCTTTGAGTTGCTCGAAGAGGAAACGTCCGAGCTTCCCTCACTTCCGTTGGCGATTGCCGAAGCGCCGGTGGTCTACGCAGAGAGTCGGGCGACCTCCTCCTTGCCACCTATGCCATTTGCAGAGACCGCCTCGGTGACCGCTGCGCCCGCGCCGAAAGTCGCTTCTGGTTTGCAGGTCTTGAATCAGGGTGAAGACCGCTCGCCCCAAATGGTGACGGTCATCTTGCGCTCGACCGGTGAACCGGAGCGCGACCGCCGCCGGATTGGCCGTCTCTTCGACATGTTTATTGCCCACTACGGTAACGATCGCTTCCAATTCCAGATTTTTGAGGAAGGCAAAGGCTACCTAATTTATTTCCCTAACTATACCACTCGCGTGTGCCCTGAGTTGTTGCGCTCAGTCGCCGAATT
>JANWWB010000265.1 GCA_025056515.1 Anaerolineales bacterium | reverse complement strand
ATTAACACAACCCAGGCGCCATGGGTGAATTTGGTGACGGCAAAAATAATCATGACGATGAACGTACATAACGCGCCAAAACCGTTGATAACCATCTTGATTGCCCATTTGGGGTCATATTTGAGAATGGAACCGCGTTCTTTGAGCGTTTGGTCCGGTTTTAGTCTCCCGATTTTCCACCACCGGCGGGCCATACCGGCTTGGGAAAGGGTAAAGGACAGAAAAACGCCTACGGCATAGAGCGGAATCAGACGGTTGACACTGGCCTGAAAGACGATGATCAGCAACGAAGCGATCAGTGCCAAGGTAGTAATTCCATAAGAGAAGACCAGCCGTCCACTGCGCAGGAAGAGCTGACGAGGCAGGTAACGGTCGCGTGCCACAATCGAACTCAAACGGGGAAAATCGGCAAAGGCGGTGTTGGCGGCCATGATCAGGATAATGGTTGTAGCGGCAATTCCCATCAAATACCAGATACTCTCGCGTCCGAAAACCGTGCGACTCAATTGTGAGATTACCGTCTCTACCTCCGAGGGGGTAGCGCCGATTTTTCCGGTTAGGAAAGAGATGCCCAAGAAAAGCGTACTCAGGATGACAGCCATCCAGATAAGCGTGATTCCTGCATTACGTGTGCGTGGTTCTTTGAAAGCCGTGATTCCGTTGGAAATTGCCTCAATCCCGGTGAGGGCAGCCGTGCCGCTTGAAAAGGCATGCAAAAGTAAGAAGGGAGTTACGGTGGTCAATGTGCGTGCAACCTCGATTTCTGGCGGGTCAACGACCTTCCCAAGCGTTCCCGTAAAATGGCGATAGAGGCCGACTCCCAGGGTAATGAACATTGTGAGAACAAAAAAGTAGGTGGGAACGGCAAAGATAGCGCCTGATTCTTTAACACCGCGCAGATTGACCAAGGTCATGAACCAAACGAAACCGACCGCCAGTAGCACGCGATATTCGAAGAGCTGGGGGAAGGCAGAGACGATTTGGGCTACGCCCGAAGAAATGGAAACGGCTACTGTGAGGATGTAGTCGGTCAGCAAAGCAGCTCCGGCAATCAGGCCAAACGTTTGGCCGAGATTGTCTCTCGAAACGGTGTAAGCGCCACCGCCATCAGGATAAGCGTGAATGGTTTGCTCATACGAGATGGCGACGATCGCCAGCAACCCAACAATGACCAGGGAGATCGGGAAGACATAACTAAAAGCGCCACTCCCTGCAGCGGCCAGGATGAAGAGGATCTCCTGCGACGCATAAGCTGTCGAAGAGAGGGCATCGGAGGCGAAAACTGCCAGGCCGATAAATTTGCCGATCGTCTGGTGCGGAGCGTCTGCTGTGCGGAGAGGGGGGCCGAATAGCCAAGTCCGCCAGTCGCGAGGGGGTTTTTCCTCCACCTTGCGATGGATAATCGGGGGAGAAGGTTCTTCAGGAAGCATAGAGAGTACCTTGCATAGAAAAAGCCCTTGCCAGGCAAGAGCAAGGGCTTATTATAGCCTAAAATCGGCTACAAGATGCAAGGAAAGTGCAAGTGGTCATACAACCAGCGTGGTAGGGCGGGTAGTCCTATAAGGGTTGCCTGCTTGGTTGGGCTATGGTTCTGCAAACGTGTCAATTAATAGCTTGACATCACCACCTGCCGAGTACAAGATAGGGCTGGTACAGCCACGTTTGAGGTACTCCTGCACCTTGGCGCGCGCTTCTTCAGGTGTGCCGGAGGCAGTAATCCGGTGGACGAGTTCGTCCGGTACCAGATGCTTAGCGCGATGGATTTGCTCTTTGGTCGCCGGCCAGCCTAAGATGGATTGAATTTCGTGCACGACTTCTTCCGAAACGCCACTGGCTTTTGCGATATGTGGTTGCTGGGCTAGATATTGGCAAAGAAGCATTTTGCTGGTTTCGATGGCTTTGTCGTGATCGGGATCTACCGAACAGACGATGAGTTGAGGCCGGTCAATGTCTTCCAGGCGACGACCGGACTTGCGGGCTCCTTTTTCAATCAGTTCTAGAGCACGGTCGTTGTATTCAGGAGGAACGCAATAGTTCAGCACAACCCCATCGGCAATTTCTCCTGCCAGTTCCATCATCTGGTCACCGGTTGCGCCGATCATAATCGGGACATTGCGAGGCTCGCGCCGGCCATGGACCACGTCAAGCTCAATGTTGTTGACGTGGATGAATTCACCATCGAAGGTCACGCGCTCCATATTGAGGAGACGACGCAGAACGGTGACAGTTTCGCGCATAGCAGTGAGGGGTTTGCGGCGTTCAATGCCGACATTCTTGGCCAGCGGGTCCCACCATGCCCCTAGTCCACAAATGATACGGTTAGGCGCTAGGTCGTCTAAAGTTAGAAAGGTGGCTGCTAGGAGGCCGATATTGCGCGTCCAGTTATTGATGACCCCTGAGCCGACCTTAATCCGTTCGGTTACGGCAGCATAAGCAGCCATGGGAACAATTGCATCGCGAACCAGACGGCTTTCGGCCTGCCAGACAGCCTCAAAACCTTTGGCTTCAGCATACCGGACATAGTCCAGTCCCTCACGAAGGTCATGAGAGTCTTGGAGATAGAGAGCAGCGCGTTTCATATTTTCCTCAGCTGGGGAATAGGAATCTGACAAAATTTATACAGTTTGTGGGTAGAATGGGCGATGGAGCGAACGTATCGAAATTGATTATACCGTATCCGTGCTAGAATTGCTTGCTCCGCCGAGGTAGCTACTCGTCATCATGTTGCTTTCAAATCGAAACGGAAGGTAGAAACTTTTGTCATCTGATCATGCAAGTTAGATTGGCCTTACTGATGTTCCCATGAAATTGTAGGGCCTACCAACTATCTCCCTGGTCTACTGTTTTGCTTTCATCCTCTTCCTGGTAAACTTATCGCTATGAATCGCCGTCTTCTTTCCTTTGCTCGAAAGCCTGTTCTTTGGTTACTGGTCACGATTTTCTCGGGCTTGCTGGCAGGGTGGTTGACTATTGGCCAGGCCTGGGGGTTCAGTCAGGTTGTTAATGCCGTGTTTTTGGAAGGGGCCACGCTTTCCGACGTGCGGCCTCTCTTGTTTATGCTTCTGATTCTGATAGGTGGGCGTGCCTTGTTGGCCTGGCTGACCGAGATCAGCGCGGCAGCGGTGGCTGTGAGAGTCAAACAAGATTTGCGCCAACGCTTATTTGCTAAGCTTGAAGCGCTTGGGCCGACATTTGTGCGCTCTGAGCGCACCGGTGAATTGGTCACTGCTGCTGTGGAGGGAGTCGAAGCGCTGGATGCTTACTTCAGCCAGTATTTACCGCAGTTGGTGATTACAGCGCTGGTTCCCTTGAGCGTGCTCTTGTTTGTTTTTCCCCTGGACCCGCTTTCGGGGCTTGTCCTGCTTCTAACTGCGCCGCTCATCCCGCTGTTTATGATTCTTATCGGCAAGGGCGCTGAAGTAGTCACCAAGCGTCAATATGAAACGCTAAGCCAGCTTTCGGCACATTTTCTCGATAGTTTGCAAGGGTTGACCACGCTCAAGATTTTTGGGCGCTCCAAATCCCATGCTGCCTCGATTGCCGAAGCCGGTGAACGCTTCCGTGATGTAACCTTGAGCGTGCTGCGGATTACATTTCTCTCAGCGTTGGCGCTTGAATTGCTTGCAACGATTAGCACAGCTATCGTAGCGGTGCAGGTCGGATTGCGCTTGCTCTATGGGTTCTTGGACTTTGAACGGGCGCTCTTTGTCCTGGTCTTGGCGCCGGAGTTTTACCTGCCATTACGTATGTTAGGGGCTCGTTTTCATGCCGGTATGTCCGGAACAAGCGCGGCGCGACGTATCTTTGAAGTGCTGGATTTGCCTGCTCCGTCTCCTTCAACTTCAGAGCCTACGGCGTTGTTCTCTGGGAGCTTCCATTCCCTGGCGTTTCGAGATGTTTCCTTCACGTATCCGGGCGATACGGCCCCGGCCTTGGATGGCGTAACATTTGATCTGCGCGCGGGTGAACATCTTGCTCTGGTCGGCCCGAGTGGTGCAGGTAAGAGTACGTTGGCAGCCCTCCTCTTGCGTTTCCTTGAGCCACAAGAGGGTGAGATTTTGGTGGATGGTCGTCCACTGCACCAGATTCCGCGAGACGAATGGCAAGCGCTTGTTGCCTGGGTGCCACAGACCCCCTATCTCTTCCACGATACGATCGCAGCGAATTTGCGCATCGCTAAGCCCGATGCCGGCCAAGAAGAGTTAGAAGCCGCCGCCCGGGCTGCTCATTTAGACGAGTTCATCCACGCTTTGCCACAAGGTTATGAAACAGTGATCGGCGAAGAAGGAGCGCGCTTGAGCGGTGGACAGGCGCAGCGGCTGGCTTTGGCACGTGCTTTTCTTAAAAACGCTCCTCTGGTGATTTTTGATGAACCCACCTCCAACCTCGACCCACAGACCGAAGCCGCCTTGGAGGAGAGCACACGCCGACTGATGCAAGGACGCACGGTGATTACCATCGCCCATCGCTTGAGTACCGTCTATCGGGCTGATCGAATTCTCGTTTTAAATGAGGGAAAAATTGTCGAAACCGGAACTCATGCCGAGCTTCTTGCCCGCCAAGGTTTGTATGCCCAACTAGTTGGGACGGGACAGGCGCCCGAAGCGGTCTTCGAGATAAGCAATCATGTCGTTTCTCCCAGGAGTGAATCTTGTCTGGATGTGCCTTCTTCTCCATTACCGGTGGAACGGCCTCTATCGCTCTGGCAGGTTTTGCGTCAATTATTGGTCTTTCTATCAGGTTCATGGCGGCGTGTGGCACTCTCGGTTTTCCTGGGGGCGGTAACGATTGGCGCCTCGGTCAGTTTAATGGGGACCTCAGCTTGGCTTATCTCTACGGCAGCCTTGCGCCCCTCGATCGCCGAATTACAGGTTGCGGTTGTCGGCGTGCGTTTCTTCGGTATCTTGCGCGGTGTAGCGCGTTACCTGGAACGTCTGGTCTCCCATGATGTCACGTTTCGCCTACTGGCGCGACTGCGCGTCTGGTTTTATCAGCGTCTCGAGCCACTGGCGCCGGCTCGCCTAATGGCTTATCGCGTTGGTGACTTGCTCAACCGCATCGTGGCCGATGTAGAGACGCTGGAGAACTTCTATGTACGGGTGGTCTCACCTCCACTGGTGGCGCTGGTCGTTTCGTTAGGAGTGGCGTTCTTTTTGGCCGCGTATGAGCCTATTTTCGGCTGGGCTTATTTCGGCTTTGCTTTGCTTTTGGGATTGGTCGCACCTGTCTTGAGCCAAGCACTTGGAGCGCACCCCGGAGCGGCGCTAGTGACTTTACGTTCAGCCTTGCGCGTGCAAACGCTGGACTATCTGCAGGGATTGGCTGACTTAATGGTTTTTGGACGTTTGACCGATTACCAAGAGAAACTCCAACGACAAGGGAAGGTCTATGGACACGCCCAGCAACGTATGGCGATAGTGAGCGGACTTTCCGGCGCCGTGGGCGTTTTGATTCCGAATCTGGCTATGTGGACTGTTCTCGTGTTGGCCATCCCCTTGGTGGAGGCCGGTCAATTGCAAGGCGTGATGTTGGCTTCTCTGGCGCTCTTGGCACAAGCTAGCTTCGAAGCATTGCAACCCCTGCCCCAAGCAGCGCAGATGCTGACTGCTAACCTGACCTCGGCCAAGCGTTTGTTTGAAATCGTGGCCGAACCCTCTAGCTTGGTCGAGCGCCGGGCTTTGAGCCAAGAAGAACCATCTGTCTCAAGAGGAGAAGGAACGGCGATCGTTTTGTCGGCTCGACCTGAAAAAGCGCCCGCGGATTCCTTTGAAGGAGGCCGCCTATCCCTTCAAGTGCGTGGTCTGACGTTCGTCTAT
>JANWWB010000263.1 GCA_025056515.1 Anaerolineales bacterium | reverse complement strand
AGCAAATCTCCCACCAGCGCTCTTCTTCGGCTGGTAGGCGATTTGCAGGAGATGCAAAAGGCCAAGTCGCGAAGTTCATGTCAATTGCAACGTTTTGCCGCAGACTCGATCTGCTTTGTTGAAATAGGAATCGTAACTTTTTCCTCAAAGACAAGATTCCACAAGCGAATCAAGCGCGCCGGGTTGATCTGCGCTTGCTGGAAGAAAAAAGCCTCTGCCGCCGGATTCTCGAATAGACTTGCAAACGGGCGGTTGGAGTAAACCTGCTTCCAGCGCCATTCAACCATATTTTTCATATCCGTTTCTTCCCAAGTTAATTCTAAACGACTTGCCCAGCCAGCAAACGCTCGCTCCAGGCGCTTCTCCGGCAAAGAGAATACCAGGGTCTGGATGCCATACTCTGTCCAATGAGCCAGAGTATCCCACAGGTCAGCCTCCTGTCCTCTCGCATGGGGGGAAGCATTAAGGTCGAAGGCCAGTCGAGTACAGCTTTCAAAACCCAGGAAATTCAGTGCCGTCGTCCATGCTTTGGGCCAGAGCGACTCGGACAGGGTGGCATTTACTTTCGAGATGGCCTCTTCAAGCAGTCGCAGGCGAGTGCGGGCTTCGGCTTTCCAGATGGTTTTCTGTATTTCGTTTTCGGTCTCTTTGAGCCAGGGCCAATCGGCGGCTTGGGCAGTCTTTTCAATCCGGCTGAGAATTAAACTGGCCGATAAAGCCGTTTGCAGGATTTCTGCCAGTAGGCGATTCTGTTCCTCTCCTAGAGGGAGGTAAGAAGGATTTTGCAAAATCGAGTCGAGCAGACGCCCCGCCAGGGCGCGGCGGACTTCGACAATGGACGGAAGTTCCCTAAAGTAGCAAGCAAATCCTTTTTCCGAGAAGGCTTCATCCGAAAGAAGATATTTCCCGATTGCCAGAGCCAGCGCCGTCTTGCCGCTGCCTGGTTCGCCCGTCACCCAGGCGCTGCGCCGGTCTTTAAGCGCTTGGAAGGCCCGAGGCTCTGACCAAAAAAGGCCCGTAGGTTTGGCAAACAAATAAGGTTCTTCTTCTTCGGCCCGGTCGTGCGGAAAGGGATTGTATTTCAAGTCATCCGCGGGAGACCTGACCAAGGACGGCCATGTTTTCACTGTCGGCCGCGGCCACTCGCGCGCCTGGGAAGGAATGGCGGCTCCAATGTTTTCACGGACAACCTGCCAGGTGCCCTGGATGTCAGCATCCTTCAGCTTTTCGGTGGGAAAAGAACGCATCAGTTGTTCCAGTGACAGCCGGTCGGTGGGATTGTGCTTGGCAGCATAGATGACGGCTCCTGCCGCGGCTTCGAGCCATTCCTGCGAAAGGGTATCAAATGTGAAGGATGAGATATGCCCCCTTGCCAGTTTGACCAACTGGCGCGCCAAGGCCAGATCACCTGATTCCAAGTGCGCTTCCAGTCCTTGTTGTTCAATCTGCAACAGGTTTTTCTCTGCGGTTTCAAGATTGCTTTCTTTGAGCGCCTGACGAATTTTCATCATGCTATCATTCGCTTGTCGGGCGCGTTCCTGTTCTTTCTCTTTGGCCTCCTGTTCTCTTTTTTCTTTTTCCTCTCTGATTCGGCTGAGATATTGGTAGAAAAACGTCCCAAGTGATATGACTAGCGTAATCACCGGCCCCAGCGGCGCGCTGCTCCCGCCCCCTCCGGCCTGCCGCAGCACGCCGCGCCAGACTTGCTCAACACGAACGTGAACTTCCCCAACCCGGCTCCAGACCGGCGCAGTTTGAGTTTGGGACGTCTGGAACTGTTCGATGGCTAACGACTGAGGCTTAGCCACTAGACTGGCAAGACGCCTGGCATTGTTCAACTGAATCGCCTGGCTCTCCTCCGATGATTGCCCGCTGAACTCGAGCGTGACCTGCCCCACGAGCGGGTGCGGCGAAGGGGCAAGGACGACCAAATCTTCCGGGATGGTCACCCGCAGCATGACAGGCATCCCCGAGGCCTGTTCCTGATGGAGCGCAAAGTGCAGGTCCACCGGCGCCTCAAGCGGCACGACTTCCGGCCCCCAGACCTCCAGCGAGGAACCGTTTCCCAGGTCGAAGGATTGACGAAAGGCGCGGGCATTCTGACTCGGCCAGATAATCGCGGCAAAAATGACCCAGAGCAGAGTTAACAGAGCGAAGAACACAGGCAGATTGTTCCACAGCCACTCTGCGACTTCTGTGAGATCCACCCTATTCTTTTTGTTCTTGTCGTCCACGACGCCCTCCTTGCCTGCAAGAATGCTCTATCAGAGATTGTAGCAATTCAAAGGACGTTTTACAAGCGTCCATCCCATTGTAGGAGGCCCCTTCAAGGTTTATCTAGCTCCTGTGCTGCCTTTGGCCTCTTCTTCCATTTGGTTCAATCCTTCTAAAATCGCGCCCATAACTCCAGGGAGGTTGTTCATCACTTCGTTGTTGAAGAAACGCAACACGCGACATCCTTTTTCTTTCAAGTAGACGGTGCGCTCAGCGTCGTAGTCTATCTGCTCGAGATGTTGTGAGCCGTCTACCTCGATCACCAATTTACGGCGAGGGGCGCAGAATTCGGCGATGTATCGCCGAATAGCATATTGGCGGCGGAAGTGAACGCCCTCGGCGCAGAGCGTGCGTAGAAATGCCCAGAGTTTCGCCTCAGCCGGTGTAGGTGCTTTGCGCAGTTCCCAAGCGCGATGGAGCATTTTTGGCGTAGAACGTCTTGGCGGCAGATTGATCTCCGTTTTAGCCCTACCCCGGCCTCCCCAAATCCTGCGGATTTGGGGAGGGCGTCCCGCAGGGACGGGTAAGGCAGACCTACTTCCCCTCCACCACCCGCACCTCGTCCTCCGTCAACCCGTACAGGCGATAGACGATCAGGTCGATCA
>JANWWB010000225.1 GCA_025056515.1 Anaerolineales bacterium | reverse complement strand
CATAGCATGCTCAACAAGGGGCGCACCGAGGCGCCCTACCGAGAATGGGGTCATCAAGCCAGCAAACGAGTTCTCTCCGGTCTCTAATCGACCGATGCAACCACCAGGGAGGAGTCACAAGATTTGCCCAAGTCTCTTTCTGTGTCCTGGAGCGAAACGGTCACCTTGAGCATCGCTCTGGTTAGGTAAGCCTATCCAGCATTCCCGACGAGTGAGGTCAACGCCTCTTGAGCTGCTGCGCGAGCGGCAGCTTGCTTGCTAGGGCCCTGGCCTCGGCCATAGCAGCGACCATTGAGATATACTTCGACCTCAAAAGTGGGTTGGTGCTCTGGCCCACTGACATGGACAACGCGATATTCTGGCAAGCCAAGATGGTGGGCTTGCGACCATTCTTGCAAGCGGCTTTTGGGGTCAAAGGAAGCAAGATCTTCTAGCAAAGCAGGCGCAGCTTGTTCAAAGAATGGATATACGAAGCTCGCAACGACCTCCACACCACCTTGCAAGTAGAGAGCACCGACCAGAGCTTCAAAAGCAGCGCAGAGGGTGATGTCTCGCTCCCGCCCTCCAGCAGCTGCTTCGCCGCGCCCCATCCGCAGCGCCTGTCCAATGCGAATTTGACGGGCAAAGGAAGCTAGTTGCTCGGTACGCACCAGCGCCGAGCGCATGCGTGTTAGGCTTCCTTCATCCATTTCGGGAAAGCGGTTGTACAACCATGCTCCGCTCAAGAAATCTAGGACAGCATCGCCCAGAAATTCAAGGCGTTCGTTATCCTCAAGCGCTTCAGGATGCTCATTCAGATACGAGCGATGGGTCAGCGCTCTGGTCAGCAAGAGACGATCCCGGAACGGTAACTTGAGGCGCTCGGCAAATGCCGCCGGCGATTCACTCGCCTCCCCATAAAAGCTAGATCGCATCTCGAGGGCCTCCTGGAACAGAGGGAACGTCAACCCTCTTAGCCACCTGCAAGGGCTGGCGGTCGCTCTGTTCTCTCGCTTCAAGTTCAGATAAGGTAATTCTAACCGATTTTCCCAAGGCTTGGTCTCGGAAAAGTGAAATGTGTTCGCCAAGATCGTCCCCTAAGGCTATCAGGCCCAAAACCGGCGCTCTCGCACCCATTCATGTTCGACCCGCTTTGCCCTAAGATTGTTGAACGCTGCTCGGAAAGCAGGCTTGCTCAACAACTTCGCCAATCACTCACTCCAAATAGCGCACGTAAAGGCGAGGTCTCTCGATATCGCGATACTCTCCACGATACTCCTCCGGCAGCAGAGCGGCCAATTCCCGCATCACTTCATCCGCCATCGCCTGCCGGATTTCGGCGGTCATTTCACAGCCATTTGATTCGAGCACAAATGGGCGTCCAACGCGCACATGAAAATCCGTACGTCTCAGACGTCTCCAGTTCCGAGAGAATTTCTCACCTCCCCAATGCGCCAACGGCAGGATAGGCGCGCCGCTCCGCAACGCTAGAAAAACGACACCGGGTTGAGCACGTAATAAGCGACCATGGTAAGAGCGCGTACCTTCAGGAGCAATCGCTACGATGTAGCCCTGACGTAAGTAGTCGAGCGAACGGCGAAGAGCCGCAAGATCAGCTTCGCCGCGCCGCAGAGGGATGGCATCCCACAAGTCGAACAACCACCCCATGAACTTGTTATCCCACGTCTCGATTTTGGCCAATCCCACCAATTTGCGCGGTTGGAGGTGGACGAACAAGAGGGGTACCTCGAGGGAATTAATATGGTTCGAAACCAACAATAAAGGGCCGCCTTGGGGGACTTTGACCAGTTCACTTTTGTCAATGCGGCAGAGAAGAGAAGTCCCTATCCAAATAAGACCATTCACTAAACTACGCAAGAAAGGTTTCATGTCGTTGGTGCCTGAGTGATGAATTCGATTTGAGCAGGCAAAATCTCCATATGGAGTTCTTTCCCCGCATAGCACACGGTCTCGCCGTCGCAATGGGCAGGCAACGTCCCCTGAAGGGCCGTAACTACGACCCGACGCGCCCGATGCATACTCACTTCTTTTTGGGTTGCTTGCGTACCTTTGATGAAGTAAGGAATGAGGCTTAAAATGCGCATGCGACCAGCCGAGCGCGCCAGACAGATATCAAAGATACCATCCACTGTGTTTCCCTGGGGCGCCATGAAGAAGCCGCCCCCCATACGTTGTCCGTTCATCACAGAGACCATTAACGAGGGTGTCTCGATGACTTCTCCGTCCAGCTCAACCCTGACATGGGGGGCTTTGTAGTAGATCAAGATTGTCTGTAATGCTGCAATCAGATAGAGAAGCATACCACGCAGGTGGCGAATCTTGGCAGCCACAAAACCGGTTGCGGCATCGAAGCCAATTCCCACGCCGTTGCCGAAATATCTCCCTTGTGGATAATCGCCCCCCTTTACCAAACCGATGTCCACGCGGCGGCGATAATTGCGCGCCAAGATTTTGCAGCCGGCCTCGACTCCGCTTGGGATGCCCATACCATAGGCAAAATCATTTCCGGTTCCCACAGCGATCACTCCCATCGCGGTCTTGTCAAAGCCTGCTTGCACTGCGCGCATGAGGCCATTCAAGGCTTCATTTGCAGTTCCATCCCCGCTTGCCACAACGACAGCATCATACCCCTGACGAGCCGCCTGCTCTGCCAGCTCAGCGGCATGCCAAGGGCGTTCTGTGAAGGTGAAATGATAATCTACTCGGAATTCCCTGAGTTTTTTTTCGATCTCCGGCAAGACCCGTTGAGCATATCCCCTTCCAGAGATCGGATTGACAATCAAAAAAATTGGCGACATACAAGCTCCAGAGTGTTCGGTTTGCTTGCGGCAGAAAAGAATTTCCCTTGCCGATAAGGTCTAATTTTACATAAGAACACAGAAAAAAGAAGAGCGTTTCCTGATAAAATAACATCGAATCTGCCATAAAGAGGCCAAACGCGAA
>JANWWB010000110.1 GCA_025056515.1 Anaerolineales bacterium | reverse complement strand
TACTGTGCTAACGAAATACAACATTCCGCTCGCTTCGAACCAGGTGGAATATCATCTGCTGAACCGAAGCATTGAGAAGAACGGCCTCTTGACGCGCTGCAAAGAGCTGGGCGTGCGCGTCATTGCTTACAGCCCGCTGGCAAAAGGACTCCTTACCGGCAAATATTCGCCTGAAAACCCACCACCTGCTTTGCGCGGCGGGACTTCGCGCGAAGATCTCCTTCGCCTACAGGAGTTGATTAACCTGATGCGCGAGATCGGCCAAAACCATGGTGGGAAGACCCCAGCCCAAGTTGCTCTGAACTGGATTCTTTGCAAAGGCGCTCTCCCTATTCCAGGTGCAAAGAACGAAATACAAGCCGCCCAGAACGCCGGTGCGCTCGGTTGGCGATTGACTGAGGAAGAAGTACAAACCCTGGATATGGCCAGTGATAAATTTACCCGAGAATAGCAGAAGTCTTCGACCGCTTTTCACAGAAAGTGTTGTCCTAGGCCTCTGAAGATGGCAAAACCCTGCCTCGCGTTAGAAGACAAAGCCCTCCGAAGGATCTGGAGACTGCTTCGGCGGCTGCGCCTCCTTCCAGAATACAACCCTATGTCTGCAACAAGGCAGCAGATGGTCGTTACTATTTCAGAATCTGAATCAGATTGCTATAATCATCGGTCCACAGTCGTAAGGAAGGAGCATAGCCCACCATGTTGGCCGCACGCGAGGCGATTTCCGGATGAGCTAGAAGGTTGGGGTCAAGCGACAACAAGACCCACAAGGAAGGAAAACGCTGTTCATAGTCGCCGCTTGATCGAATGACAACCCTCTCTAGTCCATAGTAATCGGCTAGAAGCCAAACCACCGGTAACAAATCAAGATGACGGTTAGAGATATGAACGGCCAAAATTCCATCCGGTGCAAGATGTTGTAGATAGAGTGCAAACGATTCCCGATTCAAAAGATGCACAGGGATTGAGTCGCTTGAAAAGACATCCATGATAAGTACGTGATAAGCTTGCGGCTTGCCAAGAGCCAGTTCGCGCTCGAGCGAAAGCCTGGCATCTCCTAAAACCACTTCAATCTTAGCCTGGCTATCACGCAAGTAGGAGAAGTACCCTCCTTCACCCCAAGCCAGATCGATAATCTGGGGATTGATCTCATAGAATCGATATACATCTCCTGGCTGACCATAGACGGCCAAAGTACCAATCCCTAAACCCAAGACTCCTACCCGCATCTGCTTTGCGCGCGCCGGATGATTGAGGATTGCCAGGCCAACACCACTAGTCTCGCTGAAATAAGCCGTAGGCTGATGTCGTTTGTCCCCTCGGGCATACTGAAAACCATGAATGGTCACGCCATGCACCAGCGCATATCGTTGGGAAGGCCAGCCATCCGCTCCCAACGACTTAACGCGCGTCACGCCATAAAAATTGCGCCCCAGCCAGAGCGAATCGGTCACATCTGAGCGAATGACGCCGCCCGTGCGAATCACTGCGACAATCAAAGCGCTCAAAACGAGCGTGCCTTCCAAGATAAAACGCCAACGCGGCCAGAACGGCCAGGAACGGAAACCAATCAAGAGCAAAAGAGCCCATACGCTGACCAAACCAAGCGGCAACTCCCAATAGCCGCGGAAAGCCAGTGGCGCCACAAAGGTCACAAAGATTCCTCCCAGCGCGCCGCCAATCGAGACAAGCAAATAAAAGGTCGTCAAGCGCGCCGGAGCCGGGCGTAAACGATACAGCTCACCATGACAAAGCATGGCCGCCGAGAACAACAAAAGCGCATAAACACCAATTTGTCCAAGCGTCGGAAAAGTATCCACCCTACCGCGTACCCACTCGGCCAGAATCATTGAAACAAATAACAGCACCAGAAAAACGGGTCGCGAATACCAACGTTCGCCCGAAAAGGTCACGATAAACGAGAGTAAATATAGCGATAGAGGCAAGACCCACAAAAACGGAATAACGGCCACTTCTTGGGTCATATGACTAGTCACAGCCAAGAGAAGAACCGATGCCGTCGCAGCCAAAGCCACCCATAATAAGGCACGCCTCCACGAGATGGCCTCTGTTCCCTGCAAACCCAGAGCAGTCGAGGCCGGCTGGGCTGGAAAGCCTGCTCGTAAAGAACGAATCGCTCCCCAGCTAGCCAAGCCAGCATACGTTATATACAACACGCTCCACACCCAGCCTTGTTGTGGAAGCGTCAGCGTCGGTTCAATCAAAAACGGATAAGCTACCAAACCAACCAACGAACCGATGTTTGAAACTGCATAGAGTCGGTATGCCGTCCGCTCAGGAAATAGACGATGAAACCAGGCTTGCATTAAAGGACTATTTGAAGCCAACAAGAAATAAGGCAAACCAACCGAAACTGCCAACACTTTAAGAATTTCCCATACCGGCGGCGCGTCTGGCGCCGGCTTCCAAGCAGAATCAGGCGTGACAGGCGAACGCCAAATGACCCCAAGCACCACCATCGCCAGGAACGAAAGAAACAGCAACGCAAGATGCAAACGTTCACGCCCTTGGCCTGGTCGAGCAATCCAACCTGCATAGGCGTACCCACCAGTCAACAAGACCTGAAAGAACATCTGAACGGTAGACCAAACCGCCGAAGCTCCCCCAAACCAGGGCAAGATATACTTGGCAATCATCGGCTGAACCTGAAAAATTAAAAACGCCGAGAGAAAAATAGAAAGAAGAAAATACACCATCGGTTTATCCTTTCTGCCAAATAGTCTGGGTTATAATCCGCCTTGGGTATTCAAACAATCTGCTTGATTGTCAACAATCATGAACACACGAACTCGAAATTTTCTTCTCCTGGTAGCCTCGATTACCCTTGGATTATGGCTGGGACGTCTGTTGCGTCCGGGCGCAGAACAACTGACGGGAAGATTGACCTTTGACCCACAACAAGTCCCTTCCCTTGATTATACCCTCAACCATTTCCAAATACGTTGGGACGCTGAAACCGGTCAGCTCATCTTGGAAGACCTGTCCCGCCCAGGCTTTGCTCTCTGGCAAACTTTGCCGGGAGAAGCCTTTATCCTTGCAGCACAAGGACAAGAAACCGTACAACAGAAGGGCGGAATCTCTTTCTTTCGCGACCAATATCTTCTGGTATGCAACGAACAAACCCTTGAAACCATTGAGCCCAAGCCTAGCGCCATCACGAT
Organism: Anaerolineales bacterium; assembly: GCA_025056515.1. GTDB lineage: Bacteria > Chloroflexota > Anaerolineae > Anaerolineales > Villigracilaceae > UBA877. The sequence goes on along the minus strand of JANWWB010000110.1, from coordinate 10,725 downwards.
GCGAGGGAAACTCTATTGCGGCCCGGAGACGATTTCTTATTCTCTGAACATCAGAGCCACCAACGTCGGCATTGCCCAGCTCGACTTCCAACTCGAAGCAGGTCCGGCCTTCAATCGTATCTTTCTGACCTATGCTTCAGCTCCAGAAGAACATTTCTTTGGCTTTGGTGAACAGTTCTCTTACTTCGATATGAAGGGGCGCCGTGTACCTATCTGGGTTAATCAGCAGGGTATCGGGCGCGGTGACCAACCTGCAACACTGCTGGTCAACCTAAGTGAAGATACCGCAAGTGGCAACCCGTTGACAACACCTGCCCCGGTGCCTTTTTATCTCACCAGCCAGATGCGGGCCGTTCAAATCAACAATCAGGAATACCTCCTTCTCGACCTAGAACGCCCCGACCGAGTACAGGTACAAGCTTTCGCAAACGATTTGTCCCTTACCCTATTCTCGGGAGAAACGCCTGAGGAGATCTTAAGCACCTATGCCAATCTAAATGGAACTCCGCTCCCTCTTCCTACGTGGATATACTCAGGCGCAGTGATAGACTTACAAGGAGGAAGCAAAAAAACGCAAAACCTCTACCGAATCCTGCAAGCCTATCAAATTCCAATTGCAGCAATCCGGCTAACCGATTGGAGCGGTCCCATGTCCACTCTTTGGCAAGGAGAAGTAGACCGCAATCTCTATCCAGACTGGGAAAGCATGGTCCATCAGTTTACCCAGGATGGGGTCCGCTTGCTTGTTTCAACCACGCCTTACGTGGCAGAGATCGAAGGTTTTGGTGGAAAATTGTTCCGTACAGCAGTCGACCAGGGATACCTGGTCAAAACCCAAGCTGGGCAACCTTATCTTTTCCAAATCGGCGACACCAACATCGGTCTGATTGACCTAACCAATCAGGAGGCCTTCGAGTGGTACAAACAGATTCTTATCGAGCAAATGACCAAGGTAGGTGCTTCGGCCTGGATAGCCGACCTGGGAGGAGGTTTACCCTATGATGCCGTTTTGGCCTCAGGCCAAGCAGCATCCACCGTTCACAACATGTATCCTGTCCTTTGGGCAGAACTCAATCGACAAGTTGCAGCCACCATAGGAGAAGAAATCGTCTTTCTTCAAGATACTGGCTATACCCATTCTCCGGGAATCGTCCCTCTCTTTTGGAGCGGAGAACACCTGATTTCCTGGGGTAAACACAACGGCATCCAATCTGCCGTGACGGCACTGAACACAAGTGGACTTTCCGGTTTTGTTTTCAACCACTCTGAGATTGGAGGCTCGATCAACCTCTCTCATCCTCTGGTAACCTATCGCCGTTCCGAAGAACTTTTCTTGCGTTGGATGGAGATGAACGCCTTCACCCTCATCTTCCGCCTCGGTGAAGGTAGTCAACCGGAAAAGAATATTCAGTTTTACTCAAATGAAAACATGTTTCAGGCTTTGGCGCGTTGGTCCCAAATCTATGCTGCCCTCTTTGACTATCGCCAGACGCTGATCACCGAAGCAGTGCAAAGCGGGATGCCGGTTGTCCGCCATCCCTTTTTACACTATCCGAACGACCCAAATACGTGGCGTATCACCTACCAAGCTTTCATGCTTGGCTCTGACTTTCTCGTCGCTCCGGTCACTGAACCGAGCGCAAACACAGTGACCGTGTATTTACCGCCGGGACAATGGACACATCTCTGGAGTGGCAAGACTTACCACGGTGGACAAACATTCGAAATCTTCGCCCCAGTAGGAGAACCGGCTGTTTTCTACCTCCAAGGATCGGCCTGGGGAGAAAAATTGCGCCAAACTCTGGAAGCACAAGGCTTAATGCCTTAGCCTCCTTTCTTAATCATGGAGAGAACGCATCAGCAAATTTTGAACACTGATGGCTGATTCTTTATGAGTCGGGTGAAGACGGACATACTTACCATCAGGTAACATTTGACGTGCATTCACATTATCCTTCAGATAATTTTCCAGCACATGATCACGTAAATAGCGAATGTGCTTTTCATCTTCGACTGGGAAGACCGTTTCCACCCGATGCTCTAGGTTGCGCGTCATCAAATCAGCACTGCCCAAAAATACCTGCTCGTTCCCATCGTTCCAAAAGTAAAAAATGCGACTATGTTCGAGAAAGCGTCCTACAATGCTAATCACGCGAATGTTCTCACTCCAATGTTCCACACCTGGAATTAAAGAACACATCCCTCGCACAAGCAAATCAATTCGCACCCCAGCTTGAGAGGCTTCATACAGCACTCGTATCATAGCAGGGTCAACCAGAGAATTCACCTTGATGATCATATAGGCGTCTTTGCCGTGTTTGGCATGTTCGATTTCACGGCGGATTAATCTCTCTAGTCCTTGTCGTAGATTGACAGGCGCGACCAACAGTTTTTTGTAATTCTGCAGCGTAGAATAACCGGTCAAGTAATTAAACAAATGGGTCACATCGTCGGCCAGAGTCTCATCACAAGTAAACATTCCCAGGTCTTCATAGAAGAAGGCAGTAATTGGATTGTAATTCCCTGTCGCCAAGTGCAAATAGCGCCGAATCCCATCACCTTCGCGTCGCACCACCATGCCGACTTTCGTGTGTGTTTTCAATCCCATTAAGCCGTACACCACATGAACGCCGGCTTGCTCTAGCATACGTGCCCAGCCGATGTTGCTCTCTTCATCAAAGCGCGCTTTTAGCTCAACCAAAACCGCAACTTGCTTACCTCGCTCAACCGCTTCAAGCAAGGCATTCACAATCGGAGAATTTTGTCCCACCCGATAAAGCGTCTGTTTGATAGCCAACACTTGAGGATCGCGCGCAGCAGCATTTAAGAAATCAATCACGGGAACAAACGAGTCGTAAGGGTGATGCAGGAGAATATTTTCCTGGCGAATCGCATCAAAAATCTCATGGGCTAAATTAGCATTACGAAACGGTTTGGGAATAGCCGGTTTATACGGGGGATATTTGAGATCCAAACGCTCCACATGATTGTAAAGATACCCTAAATGGACCAACGCCAACGGACCACTGAGCGTATACACATCGGTGCTTTTGATTTCCAAGTTTTCCGCCAAGAGCTGACGTACAGGCCGAGGCATGTTTTTATGAATGGCCATCATAACCACCGAGCCAAACTTGCGCCGACGAATGCTTTGTTGGACCGTTTCAAGTAAATCATCAGCCTCCAATTCCTGAATCTCGATGTCGGCATCACGAATCACACGGAAAGGATAACTCCCTACTACTTCCATCCCTGGGAAGAGGACCCCCACGTTTGCCATAATCACCTGGTCCAACCACACGAAGTAATGATGATGGGCGACAGTGCCATCTTTGCGCACTCCACCGGAAGAACGTTTGACAGGCAAAAGCGGGGGGAGCGTATTCGGCACTTTGAGGCGCGCAAATCTCTCAACGCCGGCTTTGTCACGGATAACAATCGCCAAATTAAGGCTGAGATTGGAGATGTGAGGAAAAGGATGGCCAGGATCTAAACCGAGGGGAGTTAATACCGGAAAAACAATGGTATCAAAATACTCATCTACGCGAGCGCGCTGAGCACGGCTCAGCTTGTTGTAATCTAAGATATGAATGCCTGCTTTTTTGAGTTCTGGAAGAAGTTGCTCGCGATAACATCGATGCGCCTTTTCAAACAGGTCCAAAGCACGCTTACGAATTCTAGCCAATTGCTCGCGCGGGCTTAAGCCATCCGGAGACAATTCGGGCACATAAGAATCAAGCTGTTTCCGAATTCCGGCGACCCGAATCATGAAAAACTCATCCATATTCGAGCCAAAAATAGACAAGAACTTGACTCGCTCGAGCAATGGATTGCGCTCGTCGCACGCTTCTTCCAAAACGCGCTCTTGAAAAGCTAATAAACTCAACTCGCGGTTGAGGTAAGGAAAAGGTGTAGCAGAGGGCGAAATCATCCTAGGCATTCCAAGTGCGAACTAAAAGTCTGGATGCCAAAGCCATTCTAACGTCGCACACTTTCCAACAATTAATTCGTCCACAGTTAAACAACACAAGCTGGCTTTTTTCATCCGGCATGTTAGAGCTGAGGAATCGCCGACCAGCAACAAAGAGATCAACAAGCTCAAATCAGGTTCATGACCAACCAGTAGAACATGTTCCAAAGGTTGTCTGGATGTCACCTCCTGGATTAACTGGGCTACATCACCGAGGGGGGCCAGATGTGGGGTAACGACCAATTTTTCTTTCTTGAGTTCTAGCGATTTACGAACAAATTGAGCTGTTTGACTGGCTCTTACGAATGGGCTAGAAAAAACCAGGTCTAGAGGAACCTGTTGCTTTTCTAGGAATTTGCTAACTTTTTCCAGTTGCCTTCGGCCCTTGTTGGTCAGTGGTCGCAAGCTATCATCAGGATATACTTCCGGATTACGAATCCCGGCATCAGCGTGACGTAAAAAATATAATTTCATAGGTCTTGCTCCTTAGATAAGATTTGTGGTGGTTCTTTGCAAGTCATCTCAGCAGCCTCCTCCGATTGGTCATCGGCACTTGCCAGGTCGCTGCGTCGCTTTTTCGTCCAGGGGAAAGGACCGCTTCTGGTCAGTCGCCAAAATCCATAGAGGTCGTCCATCTGCGAGGTAAAAGCCAAGACGGCTTCTTGATGCTGTGTTTGGTAATACTGTAATAAGTCCTCCCCTTCAAAACGCTCGTGCTTTTTAGCGTATTTCCTGATAGCACGCAGCAATGTCTCTAAGTCCTGAATGACGCCCATTTTGCGCTGATAATCCCGCATTCCCGCAAGAATTTCAGGCGGATATTCGCGCAAAGCAGGATGAACAATCTCGATCAAATAACGGAATTTACGAAAAGCAATACGAAGACGATGAATGGTCTCTGTTTTGACAGGATCAATTGCCCGATAGCGTTCTAACACCACTCGAAACGCATCATCGAGCGTTCTCAAGACCAAAAGATGCAAGCCTGGAGGGGCAATTGCGTTGCTCTCCTGAATTTTTTCTACCAAATGCATTTGCTTCTCCAGCTTTCTTTGGTCCAAAGAATGCAAATGTTTGGATGCCTTACGCCGCAGGTTCTTTTCTTGCTTTTGCAGATACCGAAGAAAAGCCGATGCAGTAGGAAATCGTTCAACCACTTTGCCTATTTCTGCCGCCATCATCTGAATATCCGAGATTTCATCCAAGTCGTTGAGCTGATTACGCAACTCTCGCTGCAAACTTTTGATATCGGAAGAAGGTTGAATGGCACGCAACAATTCCAGCACAGCAAAGAAGCGACGGGCCGAGACTCTTAGCTCGTGAATCGACTCGCTTGTAGGCTCCTCCTGCGATGCCTTCAGTTGAGCAAAATAATTCCTCCCTCGTTGATCCAATGCTTTCAAAATAAGTTTGGCTTCCAACAAGCTCATAGAATCTCAACCGGTTCAATCCAAATCTAAAGAGACGTTAAAGACTTCTTCAAACAGCCCTTTTCGCTTTTGGATAGCCCATTTCTCTAGACTCAAATCGCCGTTACCTATCAAGTGCATCTTCCAGGCGGACTTTTCGCCCATCATCTTTACTTGCACCACTCGTTGCATCCGGCTGGCATCCAAGGCATCTGCCAAACGCATAAAAGCGCTCAACTTGGTCACCAGAAGGCGATCCGCAGGAGATAACTCGTGTTGTTCGATCGCATCCTCAAACGGAAGCGCCTTTCTATGATACAGCACCAAGCAAGCGACAATCTCTTGTTGGCGAGGGCTTAAACCGATAACATGATTGGCGCGCAAGATATAATAACCGTGTCGATCGTGGTCCACTGTGTTGATAAAGTGACCAATATCATGCAGGAAAGCACCGATTTCCAGAAGTAAACGTTCTTCTTTCCCTAACCCGTGCAACTTCGCCGTCTGGTCATAGAGGTTAGCAGCGATATTCGACACATAAGCGGCGTGTTTAAAATCAAACTGATATTTCTTGCCAATTCGCACAGCGGATTCCCAAACTTGATCGCGCCGAGGCAGATAATGTTGCTGTGCCATCTCCTCGGCCATAGCGAGCAAGATTCCATTCTTCAGCCCCACATTCGGTATCAGGACAACGTTCACACCAGCCGTTTTGGCAATCGTATAAAGCACAATCGAGGCCGGTAAAATCACATCCGCACGGTCAGGACGCAAATCCCAAAGACGCATTCGCTCCTGAACGCTTAGTCGACTCAACCGATCGATTAATTTCGCTAAATCATCCACCAAAGCTGCCTGTTCGCTCTGGCGGTTAAAAAGGAGCTTGCACAAACGTCCGATTTCTTCAACATTTCCACCGGTGCCTGCACAAATCTCTGGCTTTTCACCGGCCATCTGTTGTTCCAGTCGAGAACGGTTGGCCTCGACAAACTCCCTCACCAGCAAGCTAAATTGGTCGGGGGATTGCGGCTGTATGTTTCCATTCCCACCAAGTTTCTGCAAAAGCCGCACCGTACCCATGGGATAGCTCACCAGAGAATGGATGTTCCTGCCTTTCGATAAAATCACCTCAACGCTGCCACCCCCAATATCCACCACCAAGGCACGTCGGTCGCGTAACGAAAGCGCCTCAACAACTGCCATGTGAATCAAGCGCGCTTCTTCTTCACCACTGATGACCTCCAACTGGATTCCGCTGGTCTGAAAAATGCGTTCAATAAGCAAGTAACGATTTTCTGCCTCGCGAACCGCAGAAGTACCTACAGCGCGAATTTTTGTCACACCAAAATCGTCAGCAATGCGCCGAAATTGTAAAAACGCATCTACAACTTGCTGGATTGTGCTCTCACTCAAACGTTGGTTCGTGAATACATCATGCCCCAAACGAATAGGGAAACGAATGCTCTCCAGCGGAGTAACTTGCCAACTCTCACTGAGTTCAGCAACAACAAGACGAATGGCGTTCGAGCCGGTATCAATTGCGCCTATTCTTTGCATACAACATCCTTTCTCAAACAGACGCCCTGAGAGCAAGGACGTTTTGTAACTATTATCAGACAGCGATTAACGGACGAAGAAAAAACAGTTAACAATACGTAAAACCAATTGAGCTGTATTTTACTCCAGGAATTCACTTCGAATTAAGCAGACTTTATGCGGATTGTTCAAAGAGTATTCTTCGGCGGCCTGCTACCTGGGTTCACCCCCGTAGATGTGGGTTTCACAAAAACCATCATAGGAATTTAGTCTAAAGAAGTATAATCCTACCACGCAAAATCTCGAGGAAAGAAAGTGAGAATGCTATATGCCAGCCGTGTCATCCTTCAATAACACCATTCTTCTCCTTACCCGAGAGGGTATGGGAAACGCCGATCGAACCCTCCAACATAAGTTACTGGATACTTATCTGCGCCTTTTACAAGAAAATCGTACTTTGCCATCGGCCATCTGTTTTTACACCGAGGGTGTTAAATTAGTTGTGGAAGGGTCCCCTCTATTAGAACGTCTAGCTCAGCTCGAAAACGAGGGCGTGCGTCTTATCATTTGCTCCACTTGTCTCAACTATTTCGGCTTAACCGATCAAGTGCGTGTGGGGACCATCGGAGGGATGAGCGATATTATCGAAGCACAAATGCGCGCTGAAAAAGTGATTACGCTCTAATAAGGAGTTGGATATGGCGATTCGGTTTGAAAATGGGATTGTTGTGACGCTGGGCCAAGAGAACCGCGTTATTTGGAACGGCTCGGTCGTGATCGAAGGCGAGAAGATCGCTGCCGTTGGCGGCTCTTCCGACCTTCAACATCGCTTCCCCAAAGCCGAAGCGATCGATTGCTCGGGAAAAATCATTCTGCCCGGCTTTATTTGCGCCCATCACCATTTTTATTCCACGATGGCCCGCGGTATGTCTGTGCCTGGCGAACCGGCAGAGAACTTTGTGCAAATCCTTGAGCGCCTCTGGTGGAAAGTCGATCGCGCCATTCTGGAAGAAGACATCCTCCTATCAGCGCAATTACCGCTGATTGACTGCATCCGAAACGGGGTGACCACTGTTATCGATCATCACGCTTCGCCTTCGATGTGCGATGGCTCTCTAGACATCCTCGAAAGCGCTGTACGACAAGCTGGTCTCAGGGCTTCGCTGTGTTACGAGGTCTCCGATCGGAACATCAAAGGCGACGGTATCGCCGAAAATGAGCGTTTTATCAAGAAAATCGGCCAAGGCGATGGACAAATCGCCGCCATGATGGGCTTGCACGCTTCATTTACACTTTCCGATGAAACCATCGAAACGTGCGTCTCGATTGCTCGCGAGCACAGCGTGGGTTGTCACATCCACGTTGCCGAAGATTTAGCCGATCGGGAAGATGCCCTGCAAAAGTACGGTCTTCCGCCGGTGGAACGCCTACATCGTCTTGGCGCAACCGGCGAAAAATCTCTCTTCATCCACTGCGTCCATGTTGATGAACGGGAAATGCAGATTCTAGCCGAAACACAGACGGCGGTCGTTCACAACCCTGAATCCAACATGAATAACGCCGTTGGAGTCACGCCGCTCCTGAAGCTCATGCAGAAAGGTGTACTAGTCGGTTTAGGGACAGATGGGATGAACTCCGATATGTTGGCCCAAATGCGATGCGCTTACCTGCTTCACCGCTTGGCCAATCGCGACCCCAGGGTGGCCTTCCGAGAAGCGCCCACCCTCTTGCTTGAGAACAACCGAGAAATTGCCCGCCGCCAGTTCGGCGTTCCTCTAGGGGAAATTGCCGAAGGATATCCGGCCGACTTAGCCATTCTCGATTATCACCCACCCACACCACTCACGGAAGCCAATTTCTTAGGTCATCTGCTCTTCGGTTTGGTAGATGCAAACGTGGATACAACTGTTTGTCGCGGACGCATCCTTATGCGCAACAAACAAGTGCTCACCTTAGACGAGGAACGGATTGCCGCTCGTTCTCGTGAGCTTGCCCCCAAGATGTGGGAACGCCTCCAGGCGCTCTAAAAGAGTAGCGCAACTGCTTGGTTGCGCTACTCATCCCATTTAGCGCGAATAAAGCCAATTCAATTCGCGAATACGTGCTTGCAATTCAGGTGTAAGCGCGTTATCTAGCATACGCCACGCCCAATTGCCTCCCAGACGAGAGGGGTAATTAAAACGTGCCTCGCTTCCGAGCGTCAGGAAATCCTGCATAGGAGCGAGTGCAAAAACCGCCACTGAAGCCCAGGCTGTTCGAATCAGATGCCAAGTAAACTCACGGCTGTCAGCCCAATCGCGCTGGAAGTAACGGGAGGCAAACTCTCGTTCGGCTGTTCCAATCGTTTCAAACCAGCCACGAGTCGTATCGTTATCATGCGTACCGGTATAAACCACGCTATTAGGCACAAAATGATGTGGCAAGAACGGGTTTTCCGGACCGGAAAAGGCAAACTGAAGAATCTTCATACCCGGTAAATGAAATTGGTCACGTAAAGCGATGACATCCGGAGTAATTTCTCCTAAGTCTTCAGCAATAATTGGGAGATCGCCCAAACGTTCCTGCACCGCCTGGAAGAAATCGGCTCCAGGACCAGGGACCCAGCGCCCATGGATAGCGTTTTCGGCCTCGCCTGGAATTTCCCAATAGCCCGCAAAGCCGCGAAAATGATCTATCCGGACAATGTCCACGGCTTGAAGCGTAAAGCGAATCCGGTCTAACCACCAGGTATATCCGTCAGATTTATGCACATCCCAACGATAGAGTGGATTGCCCCACAATTGACCGGTTGGCGAAAAATAATCTGGTGGAACTCCTGCTACCACGGAGGGTTTGCCGCGCTCATCAAGATAAAACAATTCAGGATGCGCCCAGACATCCGCCGAATCGTAAGCGACAAAAATGGGAATATCGCCGATAATCTTGATACCGCGCTGATGAGTATACTGACGCAACGCTTGCCATTGCTCGAAGAACAAAAACTGCACAAAGGAAACACGGCCTATTACTTCGCTAAGTTCGCGTCGTGCCCGGGATAAGGCATCAGGCTGACGACGACGCAATTCTTCTGGCCAAGTATCCCAAGAGCCTCCACCATGAGCTTCCTTAAGCGCCATAAAAAGGGCATAGTCCTCGAGCCAGAAGGCATTTTCGGCACAAAAAGATTCAAAGCGAGCACGAGCCGGTCCCGGATGAGCTACAAAATGGCGATACGCTTTTTCAAGCAAAGCCGGTTTCCATTGAAAAAGGCGACCAAAATCCACCTTTTGCGGGTCCCAAGTAGGCATGGTAACCAGATCATCTTGGGTCAGCCATCCCTCTTGCACAATGAAATCAAAGCTGACAAGGTAGGGATTACCAGCAAAGGCAGAGAAACACTGATAGGGCGAATCGCCGTAACCGGTTGGACCGAGCGGAAGGATTTGCCAGAGCTTACATCCTGTTCCGGCCAGCCAATCAATCCAACGATAGGCAGCCGGACCAAGGTCACCAATACCATACGGGCCGGGAAGACTGGTAGGATGAAGGAGAATGCCGGAGGAACGCTCAAATTTCATAGGGAAGTCTCTTAGTTGTAATGGTTTCGCCCGATTTTACCACCGAGGCGGGATAGTCGGAAGCAATCACATCGGTGCCTACTGCACCGCCAGGTTCAACAACTACTCCAGAGGGAACGATACTGTTTTTTCCGACCACGGTTAATTGAATGTTCGGATCGCCTATACCTCCGCCAATACGCGCGCCTGATGCGACCCGTACCCGCTTATCTAGGATAGCACGTTCAATGACAGCACCGCTTTCAAGGACTGC
>JANWWB010000092.1 GCA_025056515.1 Anaerolineales bacterium | reverse complement strand
ACTGCGAAGAATAGAAAGAGAGATATTAAATACAGACGAGGGAATTTCATGGCAGTATCTCCTATTCGAAGTGGTCGTTTTGCTAATCTGGGACGTTCAAGCTCACCCTATGGGAAGACAACAAGGGTAGAAGCTCCGGCGGCTTTGCAAATTACAACAGAGATATAGAGAAAGAGCATGCAGTATACCGTACGAAAAAGCCGGTATGCACACTGCAGGGAGGACAACAAGCGAAAGGGGCGTCGCAGTGACTCACATCAGTTTCCCAAAGCCCCAGGGGTTTTGTGGAAAAACATCACGATAAGAGCCGTTATTTTGTCTCAGAAAGGAGCCCCAACCAGTCTACATGTCGACGATTGAAAAGGATGGCCGGACTCTCAATTTTGAGTTGTGGAATGAGAATAGCGGTCAGGGTAGCATCATAAATCGGGAGAAAGTCACGAATTCCCTCGACCATAATAGCCGCAAAATCAAAACGCCCTGGCCACTCAATGACACCCTCGAGTTCATAGACCGGCGTAGCAATTTTGACCGGATACTTAAGGATTTTCTGAAATCCCCCACGCGCCAGGGCCTGTGGGCCTAGGTCTTCACGCCGTGTCAGGCAGACGGCAAAAATGTTGGGTTTGACCAGGTTCAACACGTTGTATTCCCCTACGAGCTTCGTCGGCATATGCACGCGCGCCAGCTTGGCTTCTAAGATTTCCATAAACGAGTTGGTTGTGTCGTTCATCAGACCGGTTAGGCCGGTATTCGGCGTCATGACTTTGCCGACAATCCGGTAACTGGGGGTCAGGAAATCTGTTGTGACCAGACGATGCGTCACCTTGTCTGTCGTCATGACAGATCATCCTTTCAAAGGCTGCTTTACTCGTGAGAGGAAGGACGTATCTCTTTGGTCTTTTGGGGGGGTGAACGGCGAAGACGCTTTGAAGATTGTACCGGCCGCCCGGCTTCAGGATTGAGCATCACCTGAAGCGAGGCCAAGGCGCGTTGGTCATATTCTCGCCGTCCACAGACATCACAAACCCAGGCCGGAAAGTTGGGAACAGTAATCAATTCCTGATCCAGCCAAGTAAAGTACGTGACAAACTGTAGGCGCATTACGCCGGCTTGGCACTCGTGGCAAGGATAGGTAGGATACGCTTCACTCATTCGACATTGCCTCACGAAGAATGGTCACACCTGCACTTGCACCCAGCCGATTGGCACCGGCGGCGATCATCGCTCTGGCGTCTTTCCAAGAACGAATACCACCCGAAGCCTTAACACCCATTGTCTCACCTACAACGCGACGCATCAGGGCGACATCTTCCACGGTTGCCCCACCGGGGCCAAAACCGGTGGATGTTTTGACAAAATCTGCTCCGGCCGCCCGGGCAAATAGGCAAGCCAGAATCTTCTCACGACGAGAGAGCAGCGCCGTCTCAAGAATAACTTTTAGCTTTGCGCCGTGCTCGTGCGCCTCCTGAGCAACAAAGAGGATGTCGTTCAGCACCAAGCCATAGGCTTGTCCCTTGAGTGCCCCAATGTTCATGACCATGTCAACTTCCATGGCGCCGTTTCGAATCACCCGTTGCGTCTCGTAGGCCTTGTCTTCGGGCAGCGTGGCTCCGAGCGGAAACGCAACGACAGCACAGACGCCCACGCCCGACCCTTCGAGCAAGCTGCGCGCCAGCGATACATAGACCGGATTGACGCATACTGTAGCAAACCGATACTGGCGCGCCTCGGCACACAAACGCTTGATGTCTTCCGCAGTGGCTTCAGGCTTAAGTAACGTATGGTCAATCCAGCTCGCCAGTTCCTCTGCTAATGGAATCGGCAAAGCCGGAGGCGCAGGAGGTAGCTCCTGCTCATAGGAATCGGCCAGGGCAAGAATCTCTTCTACGGATTTTAGCAGGTGTTCCACAGTGTCAAAATAACCATAAAATATCTTGATTGGATTTTGCCAGCATTTGCGCCGGTTGTCAATTTTTTTTAAGGCGCAGCCTGAACCACAGGTCCTGAATCGAGAACTTTCCAGGCCGAAAATGGCCAATAGACTAAGATGGCTTTACCAAGGATATTCTCAATCGGTAAAACGCCCCAACTGTGCGAATCAGAAGAATTGTTTCGGTTATCTCCTAGCACGAACACGTATCCCTCTGGCACCTCCCACCTTCCTTCATAACGTGGCGGTTCAGCAACATAGGGCTCATTCAACCACGTGCCGTTGATCCAAACCTGTCCATCCCGAACTGTCACCGTCTCCCCAGGCAATCCAATGACACGTTTAATGTAGTCCTCAAACTCCGAATGCACCCCCGGAAGCCCAATCAAAGTCTCCAGCCAAGTGGCATGGGGATACATCGGGGGTCGAAAGACGACAATATCTCCGCGCTGCAAAGGAATAAAACGCGGCGTCAGGCGACTGACCAAGACAAATTGTTGATGGTCCAGCGTAGGTTGCATGGAAAATCCCTCCACTTTCACCCGCGCCGAGACCAAGTTGATAGCGATAAAAAGCACCAACGCCAACAACAAGGTCTCTATCACGTCCCTGAAGAAAGAGACCTTTTTTGTCGGTCGCTTCTGAGGTACGTTCTCCAGAGGCAAGCTATTCATCGGGGGTGATTATACTACGCCGAGCGCAAAATGAACCGGGACGTACAGGCGACGTGTCCCCTTAGCCCAGGCTTCAGCATCCAATTTCTCGAAACGGGAAATCTCCTCTGGCGAGAGCAGTCCCCTCAAATCAGCCGCTAGCACTTCCCATTCCAGTTCTCGCTCTCGAGGCCGTGACGGAACGTTGCGACGCTCCTGCAGGATTCCCGTTTCGAGCAAGCGAATCCCGGCTTGGTAGAATAAGTCAGCCAGCCGTGCTCCCAGAAAGGGGTCTGCGCCTTGGAGTCGGAGCGATTCGGTCTGCCAAAAGCCGAGCGGTGCGAGGGTGGCAGGTTCATCTATACGGCGGCTGTAGTCGGGTTCGGCGAACGCCAACACAGCCCCATGAGGACGTGTCACGCGTCTCATCTCCAAAAGCGCTTGAAGCGGGTCACGTACCCACAGGAGAAGGAAATGACAAAAGGTGATGTCGAAGACACAATCGGAAAAGGGTAAATGGTGCGCATCGGCGCAGACGAGGAATGCTTCCGGAACATGCTTATGCGCTTCGCTCAGATGGGCCGGCTCGAGGTCTAAGCCGAAGCGGGTTGCCAAGGCGGGGACTTCGGCCAGCACAGCACCGGTGCCGCAGCCAACCTCCAGCACGCGCCGCGCCTGCTGGATTCCGGCGCGTTCGAAGAGATAGATGCGCACGTCGCGCGTCCAGCCGGCTTGTTGGAGATAGCGCTGATGCCAATCCACAATCATCTCATCGTTATCATGCTCCGTCTTTCCAGGTGAGGACAAACCTTCTCTGGACATCGGTCTCTGGGGAGCGAGGGTGGCGGATGCTCTTGGGGACAGCACGCCACCATTCCGCCAATTGTGCAAGGGCCTGCTCGCCACGCAAACCATGCCGAACGAGGTAACATCCAACCGTTGTGCCAGTGCGTCCTACCCCACCCCAGCAGTGAAGGTAGAGATTGTGACCATCGGCCAGAGCAGCATCTATCGTGTCCAGAATGCGGCCCATCTCGCGCGGCGTCGGTACACCAAAATCTGGAATCGGAAAGCGCAGACAGGTCACCGTTTTGTCAAGCAGGCGTGCTTCTTCATGCAAAACATCCTCGTAGGGTGGAAGTTCACCAGGCCAGGTCAAGTTGATAAACGTATCCACGCCGGCCAGCAGAAGAGCAGTGAGGCGCTTACGAACCTGGAAGTCGGTGCCCAGCCCCGGATATTCACCGGCCAGAAAGCGGCCTGGAATCACCCAGTAAGATTCGGGGAGTGGAACGGGTGGAACCGTCATGGGTGGGTTCTCCAAACATAATGTGGCATGCATCGAATCGCGCAACGCAACCGATGCAGAGGAATCGCTCTGTTACAAACCTAGGGTATCGGGTCACGGCGAGGTAGGGCAGCCGCCGAGGCAATCTCCCAGATCTTCGGAGGGCCTCCTCGTCTAGTACTAGGCTAGGGCTTTACTATCTTTGTATGCATTAGAAGATGAGCAAGTTCGTGCATTAGGACGCTGACAAGTTCAGAGTGGTCTTCCACATCATCATGCTTGAAACGATTTGGAGAGGATGTTCCAAAATGCCCTAAGGAAAAGTAAAGTGGGCTGTAGGAACATCATCATGAAGCCGAGTCGGGCATTTGCACGATCTCTCCTACCCAAGTCAAGTAGGTCTGCAGACCGGCGACGACCGGCAAAGCGATGATTTCGGGCACCTGATAGGGATGGAGGCTCTTGACTTCTTCCTCAAGCGCGGCTAGGCGGCTGCGGTGAGTCTTGCAAATGAGCAAAACTTCGGAATCCTCCTGCAATTTGCCTTCCCAGTGGTACATCGAGGTCACGCCTGGCAGCAGGTTGACGCAAGCCGCCAAGCGCTTTTCCACCAGGGCGCGAGCAATCTCGCGACCGCTTTCATCGTTAGGCGCAGTGATTAGAAGGACCAGAAACTCATTCTCCATGACGAGCGTCTCCTTGCGCGAAATGTTATAGCACTTAGGCAGGCACAAAAGTCGCCCAATGATGGCAAGATGAAGAAGGTGATCTTCTCTATATCTTACTTAGAGAAGCGAAAGAACCCTCTTTACTCTCGCTTCAAGATATGGGTGACAATTGTGGCCCCGCTGCCTCCGATGTTCTGCGCCATGCCGATACGAGCATCAGGGACCTGGGTGGGACCACACTCACCACGCAGCTGTTGAACAACCTCAACCACCTGATAGACACCTGTTGCGCCGACCGGGTGGCCGCGCGCTTTTAGCCCGCCGCGTGTCGTGATAGGAATACGACCGGTGGGTAAAATATCGCCCTCTAGGCCAAGACGAACGCCCTGACCGCGCTCCGCAAAACCACATGCCTCTAAAGACAGGACTGACATAATGGTAAAAGCATCATGTAGTTCAAAGACATCAATATCCTGCGGACCGATTCCCGCTTGCCCATAGGCCTGTTTTGCAGAACGGTAGGCCGCACTCAAGAAAAGTGCCTCGGCGCGGTCATGAATGGCTATCGTGTCGGTCGCCGCGCCCGAACCGGCAAGCAGGATACGGGTTCCGCCCCGTAGTGTCTCGGCAGGGACAAGGTAAAGCGCCGCCGCTCCGTCCCCAATCGGAGAAGCATCAAGCAAGTTGATCGGTGTTGCAATCATCGCCGATTTTTCAAAATCTTCGACCGTGATTTTCTGATGCAAGCGGGCATGCGGGTTATGGAGTGCATTGGCGTGGGCATTCATGGCAAAGGGGGCAAAATCAACATGTTTCCAGCCGTATTCGTGCATATACCGACGCATGATCAGGGCGTTCAGGCCGACAAACGAAATCCCCATATCGACCTCATAATCGACATCGGCGGCGGTAGCTAACGCAGCCGTGACTTCATGTGGATGACGGTCGGTCATCTTCTCGACCCCCACCACAAGCGCCGAGTCGAGTTCCCCTGAGGCGACCGCAATCAAGCCGGCACGCAGC
>JANWWB010000364.1 GCA_025056515.1 Anaerolineales bacterium | reverse complement strand
TTCACTAACAAGAACAATTTTACGATTGCGCCTGCCCCACCTCGTACCGGCATGGTCAGCGGAATGATTGGCCGGGTCGTGGCTATGAACGTTATCGATGCAATTGAAAAAGGAGTTACTCCCCATCAAGAACGCATGAGCGAAATGGTCGCGGCTTGCATTGCGAGCATGGGCGATTCGCTCTGGGATGGCAGTGCTGTGACCATCGTCATGCGCCCGGTGGTGCCGAACCCCAAACAATATCAGAACGAATATGGGCGCGATCTTTTCTTTTCCCATCTTGAGATGGGGTTAGCTGGCGCTTGGATGAAGTTTTTGCTTCACCACACCTTTATCTGGAAGTTCAAAGGGCTACCCGGTTGGACCCTGATTCCTGAATAGATGCTGGCGGAGGGTTTATGTCGCAAGAATTCAGTAAAGCTGAAAAGTTCTGGATGAACTGCAAACTTTATCAGTTTTGGCGCTTCCTGGTGCTCAATTTCAAGATCTACACCGTAGCCGTCAGAAGCAAATGGAAGTGATGTAACTAGGATTAGGTTGTCAGTAAGGTGGGAAAGAAGGGAGCGTGCTTTTCCCACCTTTATCTGTGCAAAGTGGTGGGACCCTTGGTCTCACCACGCTTTTTGTCGCTGCGCGTTTGGCTTAAAATGGACTATACTTCTACCTTGCCCATTCTTTTTCACTCAGGAGGCCTATGCGTCTTGTTCGTTATCAATATAAAGAAGAATTGCCACGCTATGGCTGGGTGCTGGAAAATAAAGTAGGTCCCATCGAGGGCAATCCCTACGGGGAGTACCGCCGTTTGGAAGCAGATATCCCGCTTGCTGAAGTGAAGTTACTGGCCCCGGCTCAGCCGTCCAAAATCATCTGCGTTGGGCGGAATTATGTTGAACACGCCAAGGAACATCATGCCGAAGTACCGAAAATCCCTCTGATTTTCATGAAACCCCCCTCGGCGATTCTCAATCCTGGTGAACCGATTGTGCTTCCACCGCACTCGCAACAGGTTGAACATGAAGCTGAACTGGTTGCAGTTATCGGTCGGCGGGGACGTTTCATTCTGCCGGAAAAGGCCCAAGGCTACATCTTAGGCTATACGATTGGGAACGATGTGACGGCGCGCGACTTACAACGTTCGGATGGACAATGGACACGCGCAAAAGGCTTTGATACGTTTTGTCCCTTCGGCCCCTGGATTGATACAGACTTCGATCCCGCCGATGCCCTGATCACTTGTCGTGTCAGCGGGCAATTGCGTCAGATGGCATCCACTCGTGACATGGTGTTCAACGTCAGCCAGTTGGTAGCTTTTATTTCCTCGGTGATGACGCTTGAACCAGGCGACTTAATTTTCACCGGGACACCTGCCGGAGTCAGTCCCTTGAAACCCGGCGATGTAGTGGAAATCGAAATTGAAGGCCTGGGTAAGCTGATTAATCCGGTTGTCTCGTAATCTTTTGTAGTTTATCGGCTTTAATCTACTTGGGTGATCATCGTTTGTGTTGCGCCTGCGGCAAGGAGCGCCTCGGCTACGACCGGGGCGTTTTGTCTTTCGACCAGGGCGATCATGTTGCCGCCGCGGCCGCCGCCGCTCAATTTCGCTCCGAGCGCCCCGGCGCGACGAGCGGCTTCCACCAACCGATCAAGTGCCTCGCTGGAGACGGTCAACTCCTGGAGCAGGGCATGATTGGTATCCATGAGCTTACCAAGCCCACGCCATGCACCATTCTCAATCAGTTCACGAGCACGGCGGACGATGTCTGCAATCTGGTCGAAGACCTTTTCCCAACGCGGCGGGTCGGCCTCCCATAGCCGGCGCACGTCGCCGACCGATTCCTTCGTCGGGGCCGGAATTCCGCTATTGCCGATCACTAAGGTAAACGGCGCACCGACTTGCAATCGTTCCATGGCTTGGCCGCGCACAAAATAAACCGGCTGCGCGTAGGTGATGACAGTATTATCAATGCCGGATGGCGTGCCATGATGGAGCTTTTCTATCTCATACGCCAGCGCTGAGACGCGCTCATCGGGCAGTCGGTGACCGAGGTAAGCCGCTAGAGCACGAATAACGGCAACACTCACCGCCGCGCCCGATCCTAGGCCGGACGCAACCGGAATGGTCGAATCGACGTGAATCACACAGTCAGGGGGTGTCTCTATATCTAAGGTTGAGAACACACTCCGCACTGCTGCTGCCAACGGATGGTCTTGGGGAAGGCAAGAAAGCTCTGCACGTAGGCCGATTACCGGCGCTTCAAGCCAGACTCCGGGGTCTGTGCTCCTTTGCACGCTTGCTGTCGCCCGCACCTCGGTTACCGGAACGGCCAACGCCGGACGTCCATACACGACGGCATGTTCTCCAAAGAGGATGATTTTGCCGGGAGCGGAGGCGGTCATCCTCGCGGACCAATCGGCAGCTTGACGGTCATAGCCCGAATCGTCAACCATACACTCAAGAAGGGAGATAGAACACCGCCAGCACGGTCAGTCCCCACAGGAGCAGGGAAAGCTGGAATGGGCGGTCGGTGAGAAGAATTTCTTCCGGCTCGCCGCCAATTTGTTTGACCTGAATCAAATAAAGATAGCGGAAGATGGCATAAACCACGAAGGGAATGGTTAGCATCAAGGTGTGATTTTCAGGCGCTTCGGGCCGAAAGAAGGTGTAAAGAGAATAGGCAACAATGGTTGTGCCGGAGACAATGGTGATGAACTGGTCTAGCAAGGGAATGGTGTAACCATCCAACACTTTGCGGTGGGAAACCGCATCGCCAGCCAAAAGAGCTAATTCGGCGCGCCGCTTGCCGAACCCCAAATAGAGCGCCAAAAGGGTCATGAGCACATACAACCAAGGCGAAAAACGCTCCACTGCAACGACGGTTGTCCCGGCGTGGACACGCAGGACAAAACCGGCAGCGATTATTAACACATCTACAATTGGAATATGCTTAAGCCAGCGCGAATAGGCAAGCATCAGGGCGAAGTACAGCAATAAAGTCAGCGCCAGTTGCCATGCCAGAAAGTATGCTGCTGCAATCGAACCGCCAGCCAACAGGAAGGCAACCGCTGCTGCCGGCGGAATCGGCAGACGGCCCGAGGCAATCGGGCGATTCTTTTTTAGAGGGTGTTGCCGGTCGACTTCAATGTCGAAAATATCGTTAAGCAGATAGACAGCACTGGATGCCAAGCAGAAAAGCACAAAACTGCCTAACGTGTGCAGAAAATCGGTCAGGTGAAAGAGTTTGCCATCGAAGACCAGAGCGGCAAAGACAAAGATGTTCTTTGTCCATTGCCGAGGGCGCATGGTTTTTAGAAGATCGCGTAACATGGCGATATTTTACCCCACCCATTCCAGGTTGGAAGGCTTTCTCCTGAGGTTCGGACATAAATTCAGACCGTGGTGTTTGGTCACCATGGAGACATCGAGTCGTAAGACTCTATCTTCCAGACTTTGTGCCTTGGGTCTTGAGCAGAGATATGGCCTAAGCCCGGCACAAATTGCTATGCTCGATGGTAGCCAAGACAAATACCTCTCGAAGACTTCGAAAGGTTTTGTCCTCATCCTTGTCCGAATTTCGCTTATCCAGGGCAGCAGGGTACCCCCTCTGTTCCTAGGACAACTTATCCCGATTCCCTACGAATAGAATTTGCAGACTGGTCGGTCAAGGGTAGAATTGAAGTATGCCGAAGAAGCGGTTAGATGTCCTCTTGGTGGAGCGTGGGTTGGTTGAAACCCGTGCCAAAGCCCAGGCTTTGGTCATGGCTGGGGAAGTGCGAGTTGATGGGGAAGTGGAGTACAAACCCTCGGCGCTGGTGGATGCCGAAGCGCCATTGGACCTCGAGGCTGCTCCCCGCTTTGTCTCGCGTGGAGGTGAAAAATTGGAAGCCGCGCTCAAGCGTTTCCCGGTCCAGGTTGCAGGGCGCGTTTGCGCTGATGTTGGTGCTTCGACCGGTGGGTTTACCGATTGTTTACTCCAGCGTGGTGCCGCCCGAGTCTACGCGATTGATGTAGGGAAAGGCCTGCTGCATTGGAAATTGCGCTCTGACCCACGTGTGGTTGTCATGGAAGAGACCAATGCCCGCTATCTGGAACGACTCCCCGAGCCGGTCGCTTTAGTCACGGTAGACGCCTCTTTCATCTCTCTCAAGCTCCTACTGCCGGTGATCAAGGGATGGTTTGACTTTTCGTCTCCCTCTCCGCCTTCTTTCGAGGGTGAGCAATCCGAGAGAGGAGAAATAATCGCCCTCATCAAGCCACAGTTTGAGGCGGGGCGCAAAGAAGCGGCACAGCATAAGGGCGTTATCCGCAATCCTGCAGTCCATCGCGCTGTGTTGACCGAAGTGCTGACCTTTGCCCAGAGGCAAGGCTTCGTCGTGCGCGGCCTGCTGCGCAGCCCCATTCTTGGGCCGAAAGGGAATGTGGAATTCCTGGCCTGGCTGACTCTTGAGGGCTGCCCAGAAGAGGACCTAGCAAGTCTGATCGGACAGGCCCTCCCTGGTGCAACAGAAGTTGATAGCCCCTGATAGCCGAGACGATTAGAATCGAACTGTTTCAAGATTTCAAACCGGAAAAGAGAGAACTATGCGACAAGTCGCCATCTTAGGCATTGGTCAGACCAAAATTGATGAACACTGGGAAAAATCCATCCGCGACCTAGCGGCGGAAGCAATTCGGGCTGCCTTGCAAGATGCTGGTCGCGAAACAGTTGATGGGCTGTTCCTGGGCAACATGATGTCTGGTATCCTTGACCGACAGAACAACCTAGCATCGCTTGTCTTCGATTTCGCCGGGCTGTATGGGGGCGAATCGGTGAAAATCGATGCGGCTTGCGGTTCAGGTGGGGCAGCGCTGCGTGCCG
>JANWWB010000299.1 GCA_025056515.1 Anaerolineales bacterium | reverse complement strand
TCGTCAAGCACTCGCGCAATGCTTGGCTCCTGCAACAAGGCTTCTCGCAAAGCTGGGTTGGCTACAATCAAGGGCGCAGGAATGGTATAGTACTGGCCTCCCAAGGCCTCGGCCAAGTGCCGCGCTAGACTAGGGCCATCGGTCTCCGGCGCCAAGGTCCCCGCCGAACCGATAATTTGATACACTTGCGTATCAGCATAGTTCCGCCGCCGCATGGCAGAGACCGTTTCGTACAACGCTGTCCCCCAGGAAATACCAATCCGTCTACATCCCTGTTCGACCAATTCTTCAACCAATTTCGCCGCCATGGCCCCCAGCTTGCGAAGCATTTCAGCGTAGCCCAAGGTACCCCGCTGTAACACGCGCACAATCCGCAGACCAAGCGCTGTCTGCAAGGCTTCTTCCAAGTCAAGACAGCGTTCTAACGGATAATTGATATGAATTTCAACCACTCCCTTCTCGCGCGCTTCCGAGAGCAGGCGTGAAATCATCGAACGAGAGTAGCCTAAACGAGCCGCAATTTCTTCCTGTTTCAAATGATGTTCGTAATATAAACTGGCAACCTGGGCCAAAAGCTCTAAATGACTATCCGACATGTGGGTCTACCTCATGACTTCCTTTATTTTACTAGAATTTGTGAATTTGTGGAACAATTGTCAATCAACAACTGCTCACTATTCGCTAACAAGAAGAATCTTCCCTCTCCACGTCCTTCTTGCGCGAGAACGATAAAGAACTCCAGAGATAATTTTGTTGCCGAGCTTTTCGATAGCCCAACCACCCTCCCACCTGCTCCATCTCCGGGTAAAATTACTTCCATGGAACAACCTTCTTCTCTGTCTGCATCCCCCCAGCCGCCTACGTTGGAGCTAGCCGTCCCAAATGTACGGCCCTACGTTACCTACATCTTGTTTGGTCTGACCATTTTTGTTTACCTTTTACAATTGGCCGGACAGGCTCTCAATTTCGACCTAATCACTTTTCTTGGCATCAAGTACAACGACTTCATCCGCGCCGGACAGGTTTGGCGCTTAGTCACGCCGGTCTTCCTACATGGCTCAATTTTGCACATCGGCTTCAATATGTATGCCCTTCTCGTCTACGGGCGTTCCTTGGAATCTCGTTTTGGCCATGTGCGGTTCACGTTGCTCTATTTTCTTTCGGCTTTTGCCGGGAACGTCCTCTCATTCATTTTGAATACTCAGCCATCGCTGGGAGCCTCCACAGGGATCTTTGGTCTGGTTGCTGCCGAAGCTACGTTTATCCTGCAAAATCGCAATATGATTGCCAATGCTGGCCGTAGGTTGGTCAATTTATTCTACATTGTCGGCATCAATTTACTATTAGGTTTCACTTCAACGGGGATTGACAATTTCGGCCACTTAGGAGGGCTGCTGGGTGGGTTGGCGTTCACCTGGTTTGGCGGCCCGCGCTGGAAGGTCGAGGGAGTATACCCCCACTTTCGCCTAGTAGATGAACGAGAAGGACAGGGCGCTATCACCGGTGTTTCGATTGTTCTCTTGATTTTCGTACCCCTAGCTGCACTCGGCTGGATATGGCCCAAGTAAAGAAAAAATCCTAAAGCTAACACCTCCGCCCAGATTGCCACGATCATCAAGAATCAGGAAAGCTATATCCAGGCAGCATAGATATCTCTCTTAGCGATAAGCGCAACGTACTTTATGTAATACGTTGCGCTTCTGTTTGTTGCAGCAAACTCACTTGGGCCACTGCCAAATCCGACCTGGGGTTCGCTATTCGATGGCTTCTTTTAATCTTCGCGCCAAACGACCAAAGTGAGTGGTGTAACGGATATCATCGGTACGCGGGCGGGGCAAATCTACCCTTAAATCGAGTTTGATCCGCCCCGGGCGCTGACTGAGCACCAACACTCGGTCGGCCAGGAAGAGCGCTTCGCCGATCGAGTGTGTCACCATCAGCACTGTTTTCCGATGCGCTTGCCAAATCCGGGAGAGTTCGCTCCACATGCGTTCGCGCGTCAGAGCATCGAGCGAGCCGAAAGGTTCATCGAGCAAGAGCAAATCAGGATCGTGAATGAGCGCACGTGCAAGGGCCACCCGCTGAGCCATCCCTCCCGAAAGGTCACGCGGCCAAGAGTTCTCAAAACCGGTCAAGCCCACCAGTTCGATAAACGCCAAAGCCCGCGCACGTCGCTCGTCAGGCGGGACGTTCTCCAGCTCAAGTGGCAGGGTGATGTTCTCAAGCACCGTTCGCCAGGGCATAAGATTAGCCTGCTGGAAAACCATGCCAATCTTCGGCTGACCGCCAGCAAAGACAAACTCGCCTGCAGTTGGTCGAAGCAAACCGGCCAAGACACGCAGCAAAGTAGATTTGCCGCTTCCCGAAGGCCCCAGCAAGCAGACAAACTCTTGGGGATAAATCACAAAATCAGCCGAGCCGAGTGCTTCTAATCCACCGTTACTATCCGGGAAGGTAACACTTAAGCCACGGACGATGAGAATGGGATCCATAATCTTTGTTCCAATCGTTTCTATAATTTACTCGCCCGAGCCGTGCTCGGTCACCCTTCAAAATCCATTGCCTGGTACCTAGGGAACAAACTCATTCGTAAAGGCTTTAGATAGATCCAGCGGAGCAGAGAGCAAACCCATCTGAAGCAAAGTCTCCTGCATGTTTTGCCAAGCCTGCGGGTCAGAATAACCGAGACGTTCGGCACGCCAGAGTTCGATGGATGTCAAAAGCACCTGCATCTGAATCGGATCATCTTCAGCTAGTCCTTCCACAAAATCCCGTGCGATGCGGTAGGCAGATTCAGGATCGGCCATCACATCTTGAAGCCCCTTCAAAAGGCCCCTGACCATCCGCCGCACCAGCTCCGGGTTTTCGCGAAGGGTTGTCTCACTGACTAATAGGCCATTACTTGCCAGGTGGACATAGTCGGAGACGCGTAACTCAGTAATCTGATAACCGCGAGCGCGTAGTTGCACCGGTTCGTTGGTTGTGTAACCGCAAATAACAGAATTGCGCCCAGATACGAACGCTTCGACCTGAGTGTAGCCAATCGATTCTAAGGTCACATCTGCTTCGGTCAGGCCGCCGGCATAGAGTAAGGCGCGCAGTCCGATATACGTAGCTCCATATAGACCAGGCAGACCGATTATCTTGCCACGCAAATCATCAGGAGAATCGATGTCCTCGCTACTTGTCGCCACCACCGAGACTGGATAGCGCTGATACCAGGCCATGACATAGACAACCGGAAGCCCTTGAGCGCGCGCTAGCAGTACTTGTTCACCGGAGACGATCGCAAATTCCAGGTCGCCGGAGCCGACAAGCGCTACAGCCTGATTCTCATCCATGTGGCCGATTTCCACCTCCAGCCCTTCGGCAGCAAAGTGACCGTTGGCAATGGCGGAGTAAATCGGAGCAAACTGGATATTTGGGACGTAACCGAGAGATAGGCGCACACGAGTTAGCGATCGATCACTCTTGCCTTCACACGCTGTGAGCGCGACGAGCAAAATAAGGAGAGCAAAGGAAAAAAGTTTCTTCATTCGTGAGACTCCTGCCAGGATAAAAATTTTTTCTCCAGCCCGGCAACCAGGCTATAGAGCGCCAGTGCTAGAGCAATGAGCGTGAAAACAGCTACAAAGACAAGGGCGGTATCGTACAGACCACGGGCAGTGTTGATGAGGAAGCCCAGCCCTCGGTCTGCACCGACCAGTTCGCCGACCACCGCCCCAATGACGGAAAGCGTTGCGCCGATGCGCAGTCCACCTAACAGTATCGGCAACGTTGCCGGAACCTCGAGCAGGCGGATGATTTGTCCTCGGTCGGCACGCAGTGAACGCATCAGATCATACAACGCTCGTGGCACAGCGCGCACCCCTACCGCCGTATTGACCAAGACCGGAAAAAAGACAATCAGAGCACAAATCAACACCTTGGAAAACATCCCCGGACCGAACCAGATGACCAACAGAGGCGCGATGGCCACAATGGGAATAGCCTGAGAGGCTACCAAATAGGGGGCTACCAATCGTTCAAAGGTGCGCGACTTGGCAATAGCATACCCAAGCCCAACCGCTGCCAACGTGCCGGTCAGCAGGCCGAGCAGAATTTCTCCTAACGTGACGGCGGTGTGAAGAATCAAATTGTCCTCCCCAAGGGCA
>JANWWB010000296.1 GCA_025056515.1 Anaerolineales bacterium | reverse complement strand
CGCGGCAATTCGCGCAGGATAACCGCCGAGCGCAGGAGGATAGGAATGAGCAAAAGGATTGTAGCCAGCGCCGCCACCGGCACGGCGCGGACCCGCAGCCTGCTTAGCGCTCCCCACAGCCCGGCTGCCGCCCACAGGAGGACGAGCGGCAGCAGCCCAAACCAGACCTTGCTCCAGGCATTTGGGCGCTGGAAGAGCAGAAGAACTGTCACCCAAATGACCGCCGCAGCCTGAAGCGGGACGCGGGTGGAGGAAATCTTCCGATGCAGGAGCAGGCTTAGGGTCAGTCCTGCGGCGAGCAGGATGATGACCAGAGGTGGCACGCGAAAGGTCCACTCGGCCCAGGTTTCGGTCAGACGATGCGCCAGCGTCTCCGGATAATCTGGCCAGGGGATGGGAGCGACGAAGCTATTGGCGAAAAATTTCTCCGGGCCGGTGTAAATCAGGATGGGTAGATATAGCGTCAGGGTCAGTGCCGCCGCGGCCAAGCCAGAGACCAGCCAACAGGTCAGGAAGTCGCAGTGGGAGGCATAGCCGGGAGCAGGAGCGCGCCATTCCTCCCACAACATCCAGAGAAATGCAATTCCAAAGGGAAACAGAAAGACTGGCACGGTGTACATCCCTAGCGCTGAGACGAGGACGATGAGCGCCCAGACAAAGCGGTTTTTCCCCTGTCGGACAGTGTAGGCGAGCAAGAGCAAAAGCAGACCAAAGAGGGCAACGAGGGTATAGCCGCGAGCGTTAGTGGAATAGTTAACCGTGACAGGCGAGATGGCGACCAGGAGCGCTGCGCCGAGAGCGCCCCACCGGTCGTAGTGACACTTGCCGAGAGCATAGACGGCAGGGATCAGCAGCACCCCGGCAAGGAAGGCTGGCAGGCGCACCGCCCAAGGCGCGTTGCCAAAAAGTTGTGTGGAAAGATAAACCAAGATGGAGTGAAAAACGTGGTTGTTGGGCAGGTGGTAGTCAGTGGCAGCGGTTTGTAGGGACTTGGCAAAGGCTATGTAAGTGTAGGCTTCGTCATGGTGTAGAGACGAATAGAGATACTCGAAGCGATAGGCAATTCCAGCAGCGACGAGGAGCAGCAGGAGTGCCATGACAAACAGGTCACTTTTGGTGGGGCGCAGGCTGCGCAGGGAGTCAAGCGCGTCTGCCCACAGGAGGTGGAAAAATGCCCAAACCTGCCCCCAGCGGTGCAAAAAGGTCAGAGTGGTCAAAGCGAGCAAGAACAACCCCGCCGCTGCCAACAGACCGCGAAAAACAATCAAATTGCCGGGCTTGAGAGATTCAAACTCGCCATCGGGCATCAGCCTATCTGCTAAAGCCTTTAGAGTCTCGAACGGCAGAGATGTTGCTCCCAAAGAAAATAGAGAAGCGAAAGCAACAAGCAGGGTCAAAGCGAGGGTGAGAGGACGGCGCATATCAATTCAGATGCAGGCGACGGGCTCGCAGGCGATCGTACGTGTGACGTAATTGGGCCAGACCAAGCAGGGAGAGAAAAGCTAGAATGATGTGCTTCCAATCGCGCAAAGCGGTGCATGGGTGGAGAGCAAAGGCATGGGCGTAGGCACGCAATGCCTGGCGCGGCCGGCCTGCATCGGTCAGATAGAAGGCATCGAAACGGTGGACTCCGGCCCAAATGCGGCGGCGATTGGCGGCGATGATCGCGGCAAACTCAGGATGTGCGGAAAGCGACTCGATGAGCCGCTTCGCCTCCTGACCGTAGGCCGGGCCGCGGGTTCGGTTCTTGGCCGCTTCGTGGTAACGCGCCGCCGCCCAGGTCTGAGGAACGTACACCAGAGGGGCTAAGCGTGCCATGTGTATCCAGAGCAGATGATCAAGCAGAAGATGATAGCTCTGGTCGAGGTAACCGGCCTGTTCGAGGACCGAACGACGCATAAAGGCTGCTGGCTGACAGATGATTTCGAAGGAGAGCAAATCTGCCAGCGAGTATTGCCGAGCACGCATCAGGTTGAACGGTGTGCCATCGGCGTCAATCGAGAGGGCGTCACCATAGATCACTCCGGCTTTGGGATGAGTGCGAAAGGCGGCTACTGCGGACGAGACTGCCCCAGGTAGATACACATCGTCCGAGTTCAACCAAGCAACGATCTCTCCGCGTGCCCGCCGGAGGCCTTTGTTGATCGCCTCGGCTTGGCCGGAATCCTTCTCCGAAACC
The DNA here is from genome assembly GCA_025056515.1 of Anaerolineales bacterium. Classification (GTDB taxonomy): domain Bacteria; phylum Chloroflexota; class Anaerolineae; order Anaerolineales; family Villigracilaceae; genus UBA877. Next base: position 1,445 of record JANWWB010000296.1, on the reverse strand, counting down.
CACCAAGCCAGGCGGTCGGCATAGCGCCGAATGATTTCGACGCTGTTGTCGGTGGAAGCACCATCCACCACGAGGTACTCGATGTGAGGATAATCCTGCTCCAGCACCGAGCGGATGGTCGCTTCGAGGAAGCGTCCCTGGTTGTAGGAGGGGGTGACGATAGTGACGAGGGGAAAATCGGTCATATCAAAACAGGGAGAGATAATCAACTTTCGGAAAGACCGTTAATTTTCCGCCAATGGTGGCATCCAGCACGCGGCGTCCGGCCTGTTCGTAAGCTCGACAAGCCAAGCGATAGCCAATTTCGGAGGTCTCCAAGTCGGGCAATTGCCAGCGAAAGCCTTTGCCGAAGTAGGCGGGCGAGAAATGGTTAGGGTCATCACCTTCAGAGACGACGGTTTGATTGGCCTCGCCTTTGCTGACAAAGTTGTGATCTACGCCGATCAAGATGACCGTCTCAAAGCCCATATGGAAGGCCAGTTGCAAGGCGACATAGGTGACGGTGGCGCTTTCCCAAACGCGACCGCGCACGTCAGGGGAGAAGGAAGGGTTGTCATAGGTGGTGTAGAGAAAAATGGCAGGAAGCGGACCTGAAGGAAAGAGATGGTGATTGCGCCATGAAAGGAATTTGAGCATCGGCAGAGCGGCAATTTCATCGCGGCATTGCTCAATGACCAGGTCGTTGACGGCGACGTAATATGTGGTGTGAAAACCGAGTTCGGGAAACAGTAAGTAGATGCGGTTGAGGCCAAAGGTGTATTCGTTACGCAGTTTACTGAGGTCGGTCTGTCTCAGGCTCGGACCGTTACCGATGATGAAAGCACGCCGACCCTTGTGGATGTTCTTGAGCTTGGCCAGATGTCGCATGCTTTCGCGTCGCCAGGGATGGAGATAGACGGAAGGCAAATCGGGTAGGTGGATGATGCCGCTATAGGTCTTGCGTAAGAGATTCCAGGCAGGAGCGGGAAGGCGTTGTTTGAGGGCTTGTTTAAGTGTCATATTTCCACGTTTAAGGGTGAGATGTTGAGGTGGTTGAGCACTATTCGGTGCTAAGCCGGGCGGTGGCGCCACCGTCCACAATCATTGCCTGACCGGTCATAAAAGACGATTGGGTATCATCGGCTAGAAAGTAGATAGCCGCAGCGATTTCTTCTGGCTTGCCGATGCGTCCGTTAACGGTTTTGCGGGCAAGGTTGTCCAATCGCTCTTCAATGCTTCCCTGACCGACATGCCCACGCCCCAAACCGGCGCGCAGCATTGGGGTATCCACTGCGCCGGGCAGGATGGCGTTGACGCGGATGTTGTCTGGGGCGAATTCGATGGCCAGGGCACGGGTCAATGCCAAAAGGCCGCCTTTGCTGGCTGCGTAAGCGGCGATATTGGCCGAAGTTTGCACCGCATGCACAGAGGAGACGTTTACAATGGCTCCCCCGCCGGCGGCCTTG
>JANWWB010000294.1 GCA_025056515.1 Anaerolineales bacterium | reverse complement strand
CGAAGAAAAGCATAAAAGTATTCGACAGGAAGAAGCGTGTTTTCTCAACGCAGCATCATGATTTCGTACAGAGCCGGGCCGCGGATGGAATCGTGCAAGTCGTCCAGTTCGATATCCACTTGCAGACTGGCGTCGAAGCGGAAGTAGTACGGATTGGCTACGAGCCGCGCCAGAGGACGCTGCCAGGCTGGAAGCGCCAGCAGCAGGCTGGCCGCCTCGATGAGACGCGGCTCCCGCAACGCCAGCCGGACCTGTTCCCGGCCGCGCGCCCAGGTGAAATCCACCTCCTGCGGGTAGCCGCGTCCTCCCGCGTGGCGGACGAAGCGGCGCGCTTCCATCGTCAGGCAGCGGGCGTCGTCAGCCAGCACTTGGTCTCCTTTGGCGAGCAGGAAAACCGGCATACGCGCCGAGCCGTATTTTTTCAGGGCAATCTGTTCCACAAAGATGAGCGTGTACTCGCCAATGTGCGCCCGCCCCCAGTACCAGTGATCCATCACCGAGGGGAGCGCCACGTTGCCCCAGTTGTGGTCGTGGTAACCGCTGCCGCGCACGGCGTGGGTTTGGCCGTCGTAGGTCAGAGTCCCTTCGACCGAGCCATAGGGGATGGCCGGCAGCCAGGCGAAATAGTGATTCAGGTCGCCGAAGAAGGATTTCCCCGCGCCGGGCCGCCAGGGCGAGACGAGGCCGCGAAAGGTCAGGTCGGCGGCCATGCTGCGGGTCTCGGCGTGCAGGCGATAGGTCCAGGCGCGGCCTTCTTCGCTCCACCGCACCCAACTTTTTCCAATGCGCACGTCGCAGGTTTCTTTGGCGGCGCGGAATTCTCCAACAGGCGGCAGGTCGAACTCGACGCGCTTTTGTCCGTCTGGCGGCGTGATGGTCAACGACAGGTTGGGGGTTAGCGGGAGATGCGGGTTGACTATGGGCTTGGTGGCAAAGACGATCACTGCGGTCGTCCCACCTGCCCCGAGCGGAGCTGAGGGGTCATCGAAGTGGGCGTCGAAGTACCACCACTCGAAGGTCCCGCGGCGGGTCTCGGCGCGCAAGCCGTCTTCCCAGGGCTGGATGGTTTCGGTCAGGCCGTCGCGGGCCAAGAATTCGGGGCCGACGGCGAAGATGACAGGCTTGGGCATGGTTCCTCGTCATGTGTATCAGACACGGGCGGTTGCCGGCAACTGCCGTCCACAGAGAGGGAAAGTCTACGACAGAACTGGGCCAAAAATAGAATGAAACCGCGCTCATTGACGTCGTCCAGTGCCTCGGCAGGAGACGCAACTCGTTTTGCCGGCGGCCAGAGAAAAGTTTGCGCCCGGTGCGCTGAAAGTCGAACGGATTCAGGGTCAGGAGAGCGGTCATCCTCTGCTAGGGAGCAATCGGCAGGAGGTAACCGAAAATCGCCCAGGCCACACCCAGCGCCAGCAAAGTATTGAAGAGGGTAGCAATCAGAAAGACGACCACCGGCTTCCAACCCATGGACTTCAGTTCGCCAAAAGCGAATTCTAGCCCCATCGAGACAAAGGCCAGGGTAAAGGCCCAGTTCTTGAGAGCCTCAATCGCAGTGCCTTTGCCGCCATCAATCCAACCCAGGGTGTAAAGGATAGAAGCGAGGATGAAACCGAGAACAAACTTGGGGAAGCGCTCCCAAATCAGTCGTGGGCTTGGGCGTTTGCCGACTTCAGCGCGACCAGCAGCATAGAGGGCCAACAGAAAAGCAATGACGCCAATCAGAGCATTCTGCGTGGACTTGACGATGGTGGCAACCTTCTGCGCACCTTCGCTGTAGATTGTTGCAGCACCAACGACCGCTGCCGTAGTATCAATATTGCCGCCAAACCAGGCCCCGGCAATTGCATCTGGCAAGCGAAGAGCCTCGCTAAGCAAGGGAGCGATGACCATCATCGGTAAGGCAACCAAGATGACCAGCGCCACCACATAGGCTACCTGCTCCTTCTTGGCCTGCACCGAGCCAGCCGCCGCAATCGCCGCAGAGACACCGCATACCGAGAGCGCTGTCGACATCACGGCGCGCAGCTTATCCTCCAGTCCCAAGCGCCCTGATAGCCAGTAGGTAAAGAAAAAAACAGCGGTTACTAGAATAAGCGCTTGCAGAATGGCACCACCTGCCGCCGTGACCAGCAATTGCAGGTTGATGCCCGCCCCCATCAGCACCAGACCGACCTTGAGGAAAAATTCGGTGCGCACGCCGGGGCGGACGAATTCGTTGCCGCTGAGCAGACGCAACAGCAAATTGGCAGCAACCCCTAGCAGAACAGCCCAGATGGGATATTCAAGTGCTTTCCCGGGAATACGGAATGGCAGTTCAAGGGCATACACCGCCTTCGAAAGCCACCAAGCGAGAATGGCTAGGACTAAGGTCAAGATTAACCCAATAGCTACACGCAAAACAAGAGGAGAACGATTCCCGTTTTCCATTTCTCCTCCTTAGAACGAAATCGGAAGGCCGTTTTCGCCCAACAAACCAAGCGCAGACAGCAAAATCAGCACAAAAGCAGCAATCACTGCCCACCAATCCTCGCTAAGAGAAAAGGGTGTTTTTTCTTTCTCCATCATTTCTCCACACTCCTACCAAAGTAGATTGCCCTCAAAAGATACCCTCTTAGGGGTATCTCCATCAGGGATTTCGGCATCTTCTTGCTGTATACTTCGCTCCTGGTCTTACAACATTATTATTTTACCAGCGACAGAGAACACAAAAAATACGAAAGTGTTACAATATTCAAAACTGACTCGACAACAATGCTTTTGCAAGACGATTTTTGCGACTCGCAGAGATGGTCATTGCTCTGTTGCAAAGATTTGGAAAACTCAGAATGCATGCGTCGTTATGATCCTTGGAAGGCGGCAAGGCCCTGGCCCAGTGCCAGACTACGAAGTCCTCCGAATGATCTGGGAGACTGCTTCGGCGGCTGCGCCGCCTCGC
>JANWWB010000292.1 GCA_025056515.1 Anaerolineales bacterium | reverse complement strand
CACCTTTGGTGCCCTTTCGGCCACCTTTGCCCAACGGTATCGACAGGGATTCGAACCGCTCGTCCCCGGCTTTGAACATATCTCCTACAACAACATCTCAGCGTTGGAGGAAGCTATCAACGACCAAACAGCCGCCCTGATTCTAGAAATCGTTCAAGGTGAAGGTGGCATCTACCCTGCCACCCCCGACTATCTAGAGGCGGCGCGTAGCTTGTGCGATCGGCATGGCGCACTGCTCATCTTTGACGAGATCCAGAGTGGCTTTGGGCGCACCGGCAAGATGTTTGCCTACCAGCACTATGGGATTCAGCCAGATATGATCACGTGCGCCAAATCGGTAGCCGGAGGTGTTCCTATGGGAGCCGTACTCCTTGGACCGCGCGTGCAAAACTTGGCGCCGGGTGTACATGGCTCCACCTTTGGCGGTAATCCACTGGCTTGTGCTGCCGCCCTAGCGGCCATTCAGGCCATTGAAGAGGAAGACCTACCCCGACAAGCCGCCGAGAAAGGTGCTTACCTCATCGAACACCTGCGCCGCCTTTCCTCGCCCGTGCTGCGCGAAGTACGCGGCTTGGGACTGATGATTGGTCTTGAGCTCAAACGAAAAGTTGCCCCTTATTTGCGCCTCTTACAACAGCGACGCATTCTCGCACTGAATGCGGGCATGAATGTCCTACGCCTTTTGCCCCCCCTGGTCATCACCTATGAGCAGCTCGATACCCTTGTCGCCGTTCTCGATGAAGTCCTCGCCCAAGACCTGGAGGAAACCGATGTCTAAGGTAGAAACCCTGCTGGGTCTGCTAGAACACTACAGTCCCACCGGCCAAGAGGAAGAGGCCGTGAATTGGCTTCTGAGACACATGCAGTCCTTGGGATTTCAGGTTGAAAAAGATTGTGCTGGGAACGCTATAGGAATCTTGGGCGACGGCCCGCGGCAAATCTTACTCCTGGGGCATATTGATACTGTCCCCGGCCTGATTCCGGTGCGGTTTGAAAACGACCCGCAGCAGGGAGTTGTGCTTTACGGCCGCGGTGCAGCCGACGCCAAAGGGCCTCTTGCCTGTTTTGTCGATGCCGTTGCCCAGCTTGGCCTCAGGCCAGGTTGGCAATGCATCGTTATCGGCGCTGTGGATGAAGAGGGCGATTCGCGCGGAGCTCGCGCCCTCATCGAGCGTTATCGCCCTAATTATCTGATTGTCGGCGAGCCTAACCGTTGGAACCGGATTGCCCTGGGGTATAAAGGTAGCGCTTGGGCTGAACTCAGCCTCACAGCAGAGAACCGTCACAGTGCTCACCATCAGCCAACTCCAGCCGAGCAAGCCGTCGAACTCTGGTGGCGTCTTAAGACCTATGCCGAAACGTTCAATCACAATCGCCAACGCATGTTCGAGCAGCTTCTGCTCACCTTGCGCACGATTCAGACAGAAGAAAGTGATTTCACCCTCAGCGTCCGGCTTCGCCTCGGCGCACGGCTGCCGCTCGACCTCCCTCCTTCAGCGTGGTACGCCAAGCTCAAGGAACTGGTCATCCCCTTTGAAATGTATCCTCTTGGTTATCCTATCCCAGCATGGGAATGCGAAAAGAACACCCCACTTGTACGTGCCTTCCTGCGCGCCATTCGGCAAGCAGGAGGGGAGCCGGCCTTTGTCCATAAAAGCGGTACCTCTGATCTCAACCTTGTTGCTCCGCATTGGAAATGCCCAGCCCTCGTCTACGGTCCTGGTGACCCAGCGCTCGACCATACTCCCCATGAGCATATTCCGCTTGAAGAATACCTAAACGGCGTTGCCGTCCTGGTTGGAGCTTTGGAGAGCTTGACCGCGTCGGATTAACCATTGCTGTGGAAGGTAGAACGACTTAGCAAAGAACCCACGTAAGCGCACTCCTTCATTCTTGTCTAATCTACATGCCACTCTGTGCTCATCCGTGATAACCCATGGCTTGCCTCCACATGGTAATCTGGGTTCATCTGTGATAATCCGCGGCTTGAATCCACACAATAATCTGCGCTCATCCTGGCCTAAGCTACACTCCGCATTGGTTGATTTTCCAAAAACCAACACACCGTATCGGCGATCGTCTCGAACATCGGGCGCGTCCGAAAGCCCAGCTCGCACTCGGCTTTGCGGTGGCTAATCTCCGCGTTGCTCCGCAGCACCTCCAACGAATAAGGCGTGAAGCGGGGCTTAGCCTTCGTTCGCCGGTAATACCAGGGAGCAAACTTGGCTATCCAGCGAGCTAGCGTAAAGGGAATCTTGATGCAAGCAAACGCTCGGCCGGTCACTTCGCGCACCGTCTCCAGCAGATAGCGCACCGAAATCTTGTGCCCGCCGAGGATGTAACTCTCGCCGCGCCGGCCCTTCTCAGCGGCGGCAATCATCCCTTCGGCCACATCGCGCACGTCCACGAAATCGTACGCGCCCTCGACGTAGAACATCGGCTTCGCCTCGGCGGCGCTGCGGATGACCTCGCCCATCTCTGAGCCGCGGAAGTCGTACGGGCCGATGACGCCGGTCGGGCAGACGATGACCGCATCCAGGTCGGTTTGCGCCGCGTTCTGGACCTCGAGGCTAGCCGCCGCTTTTGAGCGATCGTATTCCCCGTAAGGGCTGTTGGGATCGAAGCCCAGGCTTTCGTCAATCACCACCCCGTGCGGGGCGCGGCGGATGGCGTGAATCGAACTGGTGTAGAGCAGGCGGCGGATGCCCTCGCGCCGCGCCGCTTCGAGCAGATTGCGCGTCCCCTCCACGTTGACCTTCCAAACCAGCGGCTGGTGCCCCGGCAAGATGGAGATGAGGCCGGCCAAGTGATAGACCATTGCGACGCCGCGCAGGGCGAGGCGGAGGGAGTCGGGGTCGAGCACATCGCCTTCG
>JANWWB010000260.1 GCA_025056515.1 Anaerolineales bacterium | reverse complement strand
GCTGAACGCACTGCCCTGAATTTTCTTGGACGGATGTCCGGCATTGCTACCCTGACGCGCCAATTTGTCGATGCGGTTGCCGGCACCGGCGTCGTTATCCTCGATACCCGTAAGACCGCTCCTGGCTTGCGTCTGATAGATAAATTAGCCGTCCAGCGCGGCGGCGGTCAGAATCACCGCTTTGGTCTTTACGATATGATTCTTATCAAAGACAACCACATCGACTTTGCCGGCTCTCTTCGGGAAGCGGTGAGCCGTGCTCGCCTGGCTGCTCCTCACCTGCCTCTGGAAGTTGAGGCGCGCACTTTAGAAGACGTGCGCGAAGCCTTGGCCCTTGGTGTGGAGCGCATCTTGCTCGATAATATGAGTCCAGACATGATTCGCCAAGCGGTCAAACTACGCCAGGAGTATCTAGCTTCCCATCCGAATGCGTCCCGACCGATGTTGGAGGCCTCTGGGAATGTCACCCTGGAGAACGTCCGCCAGATTGCTGAAACCGGCGTGGACTTTATTTCCATCGGCGCATTGACGCATTCAGCGCGCGTTTTTGATGTCAGTTTCGATTATCTTGAACGAAGTGAGCGGTAGTTAGAAAGGTAGGTATCAAATGAACCCTGAGGTACAAGCCATGTATGAAAAGATGAAAGCCAAACTGGAGCGCATCGTCCCGGATGTGGAATTGCGCTATAAAGCCGAAATCGCTGTTGAAATTGAAGCGCTTAAGAAAGCACGCAACGCGGTTATCCTTGGGCATAACTACATGGAGCCAGCGCTCTTTTACTCGATTCCCGATTTCACCGGAGATTCGCTCGATCTCTCCCGCAAGGCTGCACAGACCGATAAAGATATCATCGTCTTCTGCGGTGTACGTTTTATGGCCGAGACGGCCAAAATTCTCAACCCGACCAAAATGGTGCTACTTCCCTCTGACCGTGCTGGTTGTTCGCTGGCCTCTTCCATTACTGCCGAAGATGTGCGTGCCCTCAAGCGGCGTTTCCCGGGTGTGCCGGTTGTGAGCTATGTCAATACCTATGCTGATGTCAAAGCCGAGAGCGATATCTGCTGTACTTCCTCAAATGCAATCGCTGTGGTCGAATCGCTCAAGAGCGATACAGTCATCTTTCTGCCGGATGAATATTTGGCACGGAATGTGGCTCGAGAAACAGGTAAGCATATTATCTTTCCCACCCTGCAACCGGGCGTGGAAGATACCATCCTGGATTATCAGATGATTGGCTGGCATGGGCGTTGTGAGGTGCATGAAAAATTCACCGTACAAGATATCCAAGCTGTCCGTGCCCAATTTCCTGACGTGGTCGTCTTGGCGCATCCTGAATGTAGTCCCGATGTGGTTGAGGCGGCAGACTTTTCCGGCTCGACCAATGCCATGATTCGCTATGTGCGTGAGAGTCGGGCGGCGCGTTACTTGGTGTTGACGGAATGCGCCATGGGAGATAACATCGCTGCTGCCAATCCCGATAAAGAGATGCTCCGCCTATGCATGGTGCGCTGTCCGCACATGAACACCATCACGCTTGAGGAGACGCGTGACGCTCTCAAATTCAATCGTTATGTCATCGAACTGGACGAGGGTATCCGTCAGCGTGCCTATCGCGCTGTTCAGCGGATGATCGAGATTGGCTAGGGTGGGGCGCAACCCCCTATTCGGATAACCGGCCTATGAAAACCACCGACGTTCTCATCATCGGCTCTGGAATTGCCGGAGCGACTGCTGCTCTGCAGCTGGCGCAAAACCCTCACCGGCGCATCATTCTGATCACCCGTGAAGACGATCCAACCGAGTCAAACACGCGCTACGCCCAAGGAGGTATTGTCGGGCGCAGTCCAGATGACAGCCCCGACTTATTGGTCCACGATATCCTAGAAGCGGGGGCGGGCGCTTCCCTGCCCTCGGCGGCTCGCCTCCTGGCCGAAGAAGGTCCGCCTCTCTTGGAAGAGATCCTGGTACGAATTGCCGGGGTTCGCTTTGACCGGGAAGAAGATGGTGGACCGGCTTGGGGCCAAGAGGGAGCGCATTCGCGCCGACGTATCCTGCACGTTGGCGATAGCACCGGACGCGCCATTATCGAAGGCTTATTGAACCGCTTGCGGCAGATGCCAAATGTCGAACTGATTACGCGAGCTACTGCCGTTGATCTCATCACCTTTCCTCATCACTCGCGCGACCCTCTCAAAACGTACGAACCGATTACCTGTTACGGGGCCTATGTCTTTGACCGTAATGGACGAGCCGTCCACCGCACTCTGGCCGCCTATACCATCTTGGCGACCGGCGGCCTAGGTCGGCTCTATCGCAACACGACTAACCCTCCAGGGGCGCGCGGCGACGGCTTGGCCATGGCGCATCGCGCTGGAGCGCGTATCCTCAACGCCGAGTACATCCAATTTCACCCGACCGCTTTAGCGGTTCCCGGGGCAGAAGGTTTTCTAATTAGCGAGGCCGTGCGCGGCGAGGGAGGCATCTTGCTCACACCGGAAGGTCAACCGTTCATGCACAAATACTCGCCCGCATGGAAAGACCTCGCGCCGCGCGACGTGGTTGCTCGCGCTATCCATCTCGAGATGGAAGAACATGGTTATTCCCATGTTTTGCTCGACATTGCTTCGCATATGCCGGCCGAGCGGATTCGCGAACGATTTCCGAACATTTACGCCGAATGTCTACGGGTAGGGATTGATATCACGCGAGAACCGATTCCGGTTGTCCCAGCCGCGCACTACTTCTGCGGCGGCGTGGCAGTCGATGAATGGGGACGCACAAACATCCAAAACTTATATGCCGTGGGAGAGGTCGCCTGTACTGGGGTTCACGGGGCAAACCGACTGGCCTCGACTTCGCTCCTTGAAGGACTGGTCTGGGGACGACGGGCGGCGCTCGACATCGAAGCCCGCTTGGCCGCTTGGCCACGCCCGTGGATTCCGGGGCGAGAGGACGTTCCGCCCTGGGATGAATCCGGTCTGACCGACGATTCCGACCCGGCGCTCATCCAAGGCGATATGCAGACCATTCAAAACATCATGTGGCACTATGTCGGGCTGATTCGTTCCGGCGACCGACTCTCGCGTGCCATCCGAGAACTCCGACATATGCAGAACGAAATCGAGACCTTTTACCGGGCCACTAAGTTGAGCGACGGACTCATCGGTTTACGGAATGCTGTTGAAGCGGCGCTGGTGATCGCTCAGGCGGCGCGTCACAACCGGCAAAGCCGGGGTTGCCATTATCGCACCGATAGCGTCTCCGGCGGCGACCGACTACTCTAAGTAAGCTGCGTGTGCAAACTAGATGGTGAGACCTCCTGTATCGAAAAAGGTCGTGCCCTTTGTGCGCTTTTGAACCCTTGCATGCTTTGAAAATGTTTTTGTAGGGGTCTCACACTTTGGTCAGGAACAAACGGGGGTAAGGTCTTTCGAAACCTTACCCCTGAAATCTAGCTCTTTCAGAGCGGCTTTTATCCACTCTTACGTTCAACAATTAGTTCTTTGAGCAACAGGCCAAGTCTGGTAATCCCCTCCCGAATGACCTCTGGCTTCGAGTAAGAAAAGTTGAGCCGCATAGTGTTTTCGCCGCCGCCGTTCGGGTGGAAAGGCGCTCCTGGGACAAACGCAACTTTGTGCTCAATCGCTTTCTTGAGCACCTCGGCGGCATCCATCCAAGGTGGCAAGATGCCCCACAAGAACATCCCTCCTTGAGGATGAGTCCAGCGAACCTCTTCCGGGAAGACCTCTTCCATCGTCTCGAGCATCACATCCCGGCGCTCTTTATAGACCTGACGAATCACCTTGACATGTCGGTCAATAAATCCGCCTCTGCCGACCTCATAGGCAACGTATTGATTGAACGTGGCGGTGTGTAAGTCGGCGGCTTGTTTGGCCTTCACCAAGCGGCGGATGACCTCTGTCGGTGCGATAATCCAAGCCAGGCGCAACCCCGGCGCTAAGAGTTTTGAGAAGGTGCTGAGGTAGATGACGTTACCGCTATAGTGCCCTCCATTTGGGCCCTGATATTGGCTATCGAGCGTCACCACCGAAGGAAGATGGTCACCCTCAAAACGCAATTGACCGTAGGGATCGTCTTCGATAATCGGCACGCCGTACTTATCGGCCAATTCGACCAATCGCTTACGGCGCTCCAGGGTCAAGGTTGTGCCAGTTGGGTTTTGAAAATTGGGCAAAACATAGATAAACTTCGGGCCGGCGCGCAGCGCCTTTTCCAGTTCATCCACGATCATCCCGTGTTCATCTGATGGCACGGAAACATAATTCGCTCCATAAGCGTTCCACGCTTGCAATGCGCCCAGATAAGTTGGCGACTCGACCACAATGTGGTCACCGTTATTGATGAACAGCCGTCCAATAAAATCCAATGCTTGTTGTGAACCGGATGTAATCAGCACATTATCGGCGGTGACTTCAATCCCATAACGGGAGGTATGACGGGCAATCATCTCGCGCAAAGGGCGGTAGCCCTCGGTGGTGCCGTATTGGAGTGCCTGTGGACCGTGCATCTCCAGGACACGCCGGCAGGCCTCTTGAATTTCTTGCAAGGGAAATACTTCTGGGGCCGGCAGTCCGCCTGCAAATGAAATAATGTCCGGCTGTTCGGTTAACTTCAATAATTCACGGATGACCGAACTTCCCATCCGCTTGACGCGATAGGCATAGCGATATTCCCACGGTGTTTGCATTGCACCTCCTCACTCCTGATAAAAAGGATAAAAAAACCTGGCAGGTACACGAAACCTGTCAGGCCTTTTCTGACCTCAAGACACCCACACAAATAACAACAAGATTCGTAGCATGGCGCTATAATCTTACTGTATTTTGACACGACCGACAAGATGATACCTGTCAGTTTTTTCGGAGAAAAAATGCGGTTTCCTTTCAAGGGAGTTTCTCTTTGTTTGCTGTTTCTGGCAGCTGCTTGTGCTCCAGTCTCTACCCC
>JANWWB010000254.1 GCA_025056515.1 Anaerolineales bacterium | reverse complement strand
GGCTGTGGTCTTGCCGCTGAACGGCGAAGTGGATGCTGCGCTCAAGGTCGTCACCCCCGAAGGTGAGCAGCTCTCGGTGGTGATGGAATCCAAGGCGCGTTTGGGAGCTAAGGACGTGGTGCGTTGGGCGCAGCGCATGCGTTCGGCCGGTTTCCAGAAGCGGTTGACGAAGGCGGGGTATCCGCCGCCGTATTTGGTGTATGCGTATGGGATTCGGGTCGATGTTGCGGCGCGCCAGGCGGTGCAAGAAGTCGGGATGGGGTTGATACGCGGGGAGGGAGAAGTGTTTGCCCCAAGCGGGCGGATTGGAAGTGCCTAAGTATCTCCAAAACAAGCGCAGGCGGTTGTCCCAGCCGCCTGCGTGGGCTTTTTGATGGGGATTGTGGTTGCAACGGCCCAAGAGTTGGATGGTGTTATCTGAGCATTCGGCCTTGTCCGTGGGCGATCTGAAACAACAACTTGTTGCTCTATCGCAAAGTCTGGGAAACTCAAAGGGCACGGCATCGTTATGAGTTTGAGGACGGCAAAGCCCCGGTCTTGCGCTAGACGACAAAGTCGTCCAAATGACTTGGGAGACTGCTTCGGCAGCCGCACCACCTCGCCGTGGCCGATATCGCATGTTTGCGACAAAGCATATCCTTCTAGAAACCTTCTCTTGGCCTTGGTCAACGAGAGGGTTGCAGCTTCTCTGGCAACTAGATGAAAAAATTCTCAAACAGCATTACACTTGTAAACAGAATGCCGAACCAATAGCAAAAGCAGTTCATACGACCACTTGATAGTATCCTTTCGCCAAAGGATAGTCTCACAATTCCTTGAAACGTTGATTAAAACCGCTCTCTTCATGAAGGTTTGTATGCGACACAAGATCTTTTTTCGTTCATCCTTATACCCCGCTGGTGAACAAGAGCGCCGAGTCCGGGAAATGTTCAGCCAGATTGCTCAACGTTATGTACTGATGAATCATCTGATGACCGCCGGACAGGATATCCGTTGGAGACGAGCTGCGGTTCGTAGGGCGCAGATTCAGCCCGGCGCAACGGTGCTAGACCTCGGTACCGGTACCGGCGATCTGGTGCGTGAAGTTCTCCGACAAGTCCCTTCCGCTTGGGCTATCGGTGCTGATTTCACCCTTACCATGATGCATGCTGGACAGCGCTTTAGCCCTTTTCTTTGTACGGCAGCCGATGCCCTACACTTGCCTTTCGCTGAGAGAACCTTTGATGCTGTCCTCTCCGGCTTTTTGATGCGGAACGTATCCGATTTGTTGCGAGCGCTCGAGGAGCAATTTCGTGTGCTGAAGCCCGGGGGTCGAATTGTCATCCTCGACACCACTCGTCCACCCCACAACCTACTTTCACCGTTCATCTGGTTACACATGCACCTGGTTATCCCCCTGCTTGGCACATTGGTCACAGGCTCAGGCTCTGCCTACCGCTACCTATCCGAAAGCACCGAAAATTTCCTCAACGCCGAGGAGCTTGCCCAAAAGATGGAACAGATTGGTTTCCGCAAGGTAGGCTTTCAACGGTTGACCTTCGGCGTGGCAGCAATTCATTGGGGGACGAAATAGACTTCTGTATTGGAAATGAATCTGCAAAGAAGCACAGATTGCGCACAGATTTTTTACCTCATCTGCGTTATCTGCGTGTACTCTGCAGATTCATTTCCATTCCTCCAACACCTGCTTGACTTTGCCCAAAAAGGCGTCCGCTCCCGAACCATCCAGGATGCGATGGTCAAAGACGAAGGAGAGATAAACCATCGAGCGAATGGCGATCGCATCATGACCTTCGGCATCTGTGACCACGACCGGCCGTTTGTGTATCGCGCCCGTGCCAAGGATGCCACACTGCGGTTGGTTGATAATGGGCATGGCAAACAGCGACCCAGCTGTGCCGGGATTGGTCAGTGTGAAGGTTGCGCCCTTGACCTCGTCCGGCTGGAGGCGCTTCGTCCGCGCCCGCTCGGCCAGGTCGTTGACGAGGCGCGCAATCCCCAAGAGCGAGAGATGGTCGGCCTGCTTGATGACCGGCACGATAAGTCCATCCTCGCCCAGGGCGACCGCCATGCCGATGTTGATGTCCCGGTGCAAAATCAGGCCCTCGTCCGTCCAGGTGGAGTTGACCAGCGGGTTAGCCTTGAGCGCCTCGGCGATGGCGGCGATAAAGTAGGCCGTGAAGGTCAGGTTGACGCCCTGGCGGGCGAACTCCGCCTTGTGCGCAGCGCGGTGGGCGATGACGCGGCTCATGTCCGCCTCCATCACGGTTAGCACGTGCGGCGAGATGCGCTTGCTGGCGAGCATCCGCTCGGCAATCTGCTTGCGGATGGGCGAATGGCGGATGAATTGCTCTCCAGCAGGAACGGACGGCAGACCGTTGACCGTAGACGGCTGACTGACGACTGGCGACTGCCGACTGCTCTCTCCTCTCTGCTCTCTGTTCTCCAAGAACTGCAACACATCCTGCTTGGTAATCCGCCCACCCAAGCCTGTGCCGCGCACCTGCGAGAGGTCTATGCCGTGCTCGGCGGCGATTTTCCGAACCACCGGTGAGAGAAAGCCAAGCTGACCACTGATTGCAGACGGCGGACCGGAAACAGCAGACGGCTGAGCGATGTCGGTAGACGATAGACCGTGGATAGCGGCCTCCTCAGCCAGACCTCGACCTTCGACCTTCGACACGGCTTCTTCTGGCGCGCTGTCCATTCCTCCACTGACCACTGATGACTGACCACTGAACACTGGTGACTGGTCACTGACCACCGCCTCCCCCGCCTCCCCAATCCACGCCATCACCTCGCCAACGCGGGCGGGGGTGTTCTCGGCAATCTCGATTTTCAGCAGAACCCCGCTCGCCGGGCTGGGGATCTCTGTCACGACCTTGTCGGTCTCCACCTCCACCAGCGGTTCCAGTTCCTTGACCGGCTCGCCCTCGCGTTTGAGCCATTTCACAATCGTTACTTCGTCAACGCCTTCCCCCAACCGGGGGACGAGGAATTTGGT
>JANWWB010000250.1 GCA_025056515.1 Anaerolineales bacterium | reverse complement strand
GGGGTAGAGCCTTTCTCGTCACAAGCGCCGCGTGCGTAAAGGATGCCGTTTTCTACCTTGCCGCTAAACGGATCCCACTCCCACTCGGCGGGGTCGCCTACGCCGACGGTGTCGATGTGTGAATCGTACACGATGACCTTTGGGCCGTTCCCAACGCGTCCGATGACATTGCCCATGCGGTCGAAGCGTGTCTCTTCAAATCCGAGTTTTTGCATCTCAGCAATGATGCGCTCGCCGACTTCTTTAATCTGTCCATCCATGCTTGGGATGGCACAGATATCGCGGAGAAAACGGATGATATTCTCCTCGACATTTCCAACCCGTCTCTTGAGTTCAGAAAGGCTAACATCCATACGTCTTTTTCCCTTGAACGAAGAGCGCTATTGACTGCTCTAGAGAGTGTCACGTTCCGCTTACTCGGCGCACGACATGAAAACGAAAGTAACCTGGGAGGAAATAGCTGTGTGAGTGATCGATCATTTGTCCATCGTCGGTATACAGTTGTGCTTCAAAGTGCAGTAGAACATCATCGCGTTGAATCTGAAGGGCGCGAGCGACCTCCGGCGTAGCGCCAACGGCGTAGATTTCGGTGCGAGATTGAGCCAGCCGGGGCTTGCCGCGCCGCAGCAACAGGTCCAACACCGAACCGGTGAAACTGCCGTTCAGTTCAGAGGGAGAGAGGATGTCCTGGGGTAGCGTATCAATCAGAAAGGCGATTGGGCGATGTTCAGCATAGATAATACGCTCGACACGTGTCAACGGCGTCCCGAAAGGTAGATGGAAGAGAGCGGCTTCCCTTTCGTCAGCGCTTTCTTGCAAGACTTGCAATTCTCCCATCTTGACGGAGAGACCGATGCGGCGGGCGAGGGTCTCAATGCTTTCCAGAACTTCTAGTCCGCTCTCAATAACCGGCACTTGTGGTAGGACAAAAGTGCCGATGCCTTGCCGGCGACGAATCAGGCCACGATTCTCAAAGGCGCGCATCGCTTCGCGCAAGGTCGCGCGGCTGACGCCTAGCTGTTTGGCCAGTTCTGGCTCAGAAGGCAGGCGGCTCTCCGGCGGCAGGCTGGCAATCAGCTTTGCTAGCTCGGTCTGCAGGCGACGAAAGGGATAGTTACTCATTACCCCTCCACCAGGGGCACAAACTTGAATTCATTCACGTCTACCAATCCTTTGTCCGAAAGCCGAAGTTCTGGAATCACCACGAGCGGCAGGAGGCTGAGAGGCATATTCGGGTTGTTGACCGTACAGCCGCAGAGACGGAAACCTTCCAGAATGGACTGCGCTTTGTGAGCGACCACTTCTGCCCGTTCCTGCGACATTAAACCGGCGATGGGCAGTTCAATGAGACCGATCACTTCTCCTTCTCGGACGACGACTTGTCCACCGCCGACTTCGGCCAGTTTGTTGACGGCCAGCGCCATCTGTTCCTCGTCCGTCCCGAGGACGACCAGGTTGTGCGCGTCGTGGGCAACGGTGGAGGCAATCGCACAGCGGCCTTTTAAGCCAAAGCCAGTTGCCAGGCCGAGTGCTATGTTCCCTGTGCCGTGATGGCGTTCAATCACCGCTAGCTTGGCTAGATCGCGTTCGGGGTCGGCGCGCAGCTCGCCGTCTTGGACCGTCACCTCCATGACGATGCGGCGGGTAGGCGCTTGGTTTTCGATGATTCCGATGACGTTGGCCTTGACTTTGGACGCAGGGGTTGCAACCAGAATGCGGAAATCATCAGCGCTTAGCGGGCGGGGCAGATTGACGGAGTGGGTCACCCAATCAGGGTAATCGACCTCGGGCAGTTCAATCAAGAGCTTGCCCTTC
The DNA here is from genome assembly GCA_025056515.1 of Anaerolineales bacterium. Lineage (GTDB taxonomy): Bacteria > Chloroflexota > Anaerolineae > Anaerolineales > Villigracilaceae > UBA877. Next base: position 1,705 of record JANWWB010000250.1, on the reverse strand, counting down.
TCGGCGATGATTTGCCCTTTGGCGATGACCAGGTCTGCGCGAAAGTCGTTCAGGTTGTCCACCACTAGGATGTCGGCCCACCGGCCGGGAGCAATCATTCCCATTTCACGTGCTACGCCAAAGTGTTCGGCGGTATTGAGGGTACACATCTGGATAGCGGTCATCGGCGGCAGGCCTTGAGCGATGGCATGGCGCAGGACGCGATCCATATGGCCTTCACCGACTAGAGTCTCGGCATGGCAGTCATCGGTGCAGAGGATAAAGTGGCGTGGGTCGAGGCCCAGGCGGGTGATGGCCGGGATTTGTGCGGCGACATCCTGCCAGGCCGAACCGTAGCGTAACATCGGTTTCATCCCTTGGCGGGCGCGAGCAACCGCATCCTCCAAGCGTGTGCCTTCGTGGTCATCTTCCGGCCCGCCGGCGACATAACCGTGGAACGGACGGCCTAAATCGGGCGAGGCGTAGTGTCCTCCGATTGTTTTACCGGCGCGGCGCGTGATTTCCATTTCCGCCAGCGCTTTCGGATCGGCTGCAGCTACGCCGGGGTAGTTCATCATCTCGCCTAAGCCAATGACCCGTTCCCAGGTGAGCGCCTCAGCAACGTCCTCTGGGGTGATCTCTCCACCAGGGGTTTCCAGACCAGGGGCCGAAGGTACACAGGACGGTGCCTGTACCCAGACGTGAATCGGCTGACGAGCGGCCTCTTCGGCCATCAGATGCACGCCTTTTAACCCAAAGACGTTGGCAATCTCATGTGGATCAATGAACAGGCCGGTCGTCCCGCGCGGGGCGACAGCTCGTACAAACTCGGTGACGGTCAACATCCCTGATTCGACATGGACATGTCCATCTAACAGGCCGGGGACCAGATATTTGCTTTCGGCATCTAACACGATGGTGTGAAGTCCGATTGTGTGACTGGCGTCCGGTCCAACGTAGGCGATGCGTCCGTCTTGGATGGCGATATCTGTATCAGGAATAAATTCGCCGGTCTGAACACAAACCCATGTGCCATGGCGGATGACCATATCTGCAGGGGCGCGCCCCATGGCAACGTCAATCAACGAACGGGTGAAAGATGATGTCACCAAGAGGACCTCCTTTCCTAACTATAAAAGAACTTGAGCGAGTCAATCGCGAGCACAATTCGTTTCCTGCACACTTTTGTTCTAGGGACGGTAAAACCCTTGATTCACACTTCTTGCTATCCCGTGCCGAATGGCCTATGCAATCTGCCGAGTGCCGCAAGCGAAACCTTCGGAGAGAAGTGCGCTTTGAAGTGGCCTACCTTTTTTCGCTCGGGTGTTGTCTTCGACAAATAGGTTTCATGTGCTCTGGGTAACCGTTCTGCAGCATTGTTTGGAAGGATGCGGCAACGTTATCTCTGCGTCTGACCGAGGGTTGGACGCTTTCAGATATCCTGGTGCTTGGTTATTCACCCTGACCAGCGCCAAAGGGCATACAAGATAGACAGCATCAAGAGCACGATGGGCGCTTGCGGTAAGAGTGCCCACCAACGTTTCTTCCGCCAGATGAGCCAGGCAGCTGCGCCTTGGAGCAGGGGGAAAATCAAAGCCAGGATGCGAAAATCCGAAGCGCCGATCAGATACACGGTGAAGGGCAAAATTGTCACGACGCTTGCTGCTGCCCAACGCCAGTCCCGCCGCCAGATCCCAATCAGCACCAGCAACACGGTGACTGTCAC
>JANWWB010000218.1 GCA_025056515.1 Anaerolineales bacterium | reverse complement strand
CCTTGGTTTCCGCGATAGTTTTTTTGAGACCTTAACTTGGGCAGCGTTGGCAGCGCTCCTGGTGGCGCTGTTGGCCAGTTATATTGTTAGCCGTTACCTGACCGCTCCGCTCCATGCGATGAAAAACGCAAGTCAACGGATTGCAGAGGGGCACTATAACGAGCGTGTGCCGGTGCACGAGCATGATGAACTCGGTCAGCTGGCGATCAGTTTCAATACCATGGCTGAAAGATTGGAGCAGGTTGAAGCTATGCGCCGTCGCCTTATCGGCGATGTGGCCCATGAATTACGTACACCGCTGACGGCGATCAAAGGCTCGATGGAAGGGCTTATCGATGGCATCTTGCCTGCTACGCCGGAGACCTTCGAACAGGTTGCTGCGGAAGCCGACCGCTTGAGCCGCTTGGTGGATGACTTGCAAGAACTTTCCCGCGTAGAATCCGGAGCATTCACGCTCGACCTTGCGCCTGTCTCTCTGCTCGATTTGATCGAGACGGCCCGCAAACGTACTGCCGCTTCGTACGCAGCCAAGGGTGTAGCCCTGATCTTCGACGTGCCTACTACTCTTCCCGCCGTTCGTGCCGATGCCGACCGCTTGCTTCAGGTTTTGCTGAATCTCTTGAACAATGCCCTGCAATACACGCCCTCCGGTGGGCGCGTGACCCTTTCGGCGAGTGTGGGGCGGAACGAGGTTGTTTTGCGCCTCGCCGATACAGGCATCGGTATTCCTGCCGAACATCTACCCTATATCTTTGACCGCTTCTATCGGGTGGATCGCTCTCGCTCGCGGCAATCTGGTGGCGGATCTGGCATCGGCTTGACTATCTGCAAGCACTTAGTCGAGGCGCATGGAGGGCGCATTTGGGCTGAAAGTCCGGGCGAAGGACAGGGAAGTATCTTCACGTTCACGATTCCGGTTATGTAGGTTGCGAGACACTTTGACTTTTTAGAGAATCTTTTTTCTGCGTTCACACAATCTTTACATTCAGGTAGTATCTTTTTAGACGAGAAATCCACCTGAAGGAAGGAGTGAGGTACATGAAGAAGCTGTTGCTTGCTGGGTTGCTTGTCTTACTTGCTGCAGGGGTCTTTGTTGGTATTGTAGCGGCGTCCCCTTCTGCACATCACGGTATTGGCTGGTTGCATGATTACTTGATAGAGGCTTTGGCGAAAGAACTTAACATACCAGTAGATGAACTCAACAGCCGTTTATCTGCCGGAGAGACGCTGTATCAGATTCTGGTTGACGAGGGTGTCAAGGTTGCAGACATTCCTGCTTTGATGCTGCGGGTGCGTAAGGCTGCTATCAACGCTGCCTTTGAGGATGGTATCCTGACCCAGGCGCAGGCCGATTGGATGCTTGCCAACCTGGAAACGCGTGGCTCTGGATGGATGGGTAAACATTGGCAGGATCATTTCCTGCGTGATTATTTGGTTGCAGCGCTTGCCAAGGAACTCAACCTGACGGAAAGCGAAGTCAAGGCTCGCTTGGCTGTTGGTGAAACACCGGCGCAAATTGCTCTTGCCAACGGCGTGAAAACAGCCGATTTGCCAACTGTGATGCTGAATGTTCGCAAAGCGGCTATTCAGGCGGCTTTGGAGGATGGTGTGATTACCCAGGCACAGGCCGACCGGATGTTGAGTCGCTTAGAGCAGAAATGGACACGCCGTGGACAATGTCCCGCTGGCGCCTGGTCGCAGGAGGGTTGGGGGCATTGGTTTTACTGGTTCGGAAACGGCCGACGGCGCGGCGGACCCTAATCTTTCTGAACTCACCATCTATGCGTGTGAGTAAAAGTCTGAAAACCGGAGGCCAAAAAGCCTCCGGTTTTTGTGTTGTGACGTAACTCATTGGATTAAGTCGTTCCCCAGGATCGACCTCTGGGCGATGCTTGCCAAAGTTTGCTCGATCAGACCGAAGCGTCGAAGCTTATTCGTCTTAAAACGGCTGTGGATAAACAGCCAATCATGCCTATCCAAGTGGAACGACCTGTGGCCTGCAGCAGGGCTTGCCCACTCAGATGGATAGGGCGACTTCGGCATGTTCAAACTGGCTGTAGTACAGTTCGGCGTAGAAGCCGCCTTTGGCAAGCAGTTTTTCGTGTTTCCCTTGTTCGACGATGTCGCCGTCCTTCATCACGAGAATCCAATCGGCGTCGCGGATGGTGGACAGGCGGTGGGCAATGATGAACGAAGTGCGGCCCTTCATCAGGGTTTGCATGGCCCTTTGGATGAGAATTTCAGTGTGCGTGTCCACTGCGCTGGTCGCCTCATCCAGGATGAGGAAGTTCGGATCGGTGAGAATGGCGCGGGCGATGGTAAGCAACTGCTTCTGACCGGCGGAGATGTTGGTGGTCTCCTCGTTGAGGACGAAGTTGTAACCGCCCGGCAGGGCGCGGATAAAGTGGTCGGCATGGGCGGCTTTGGCGGCGGCGATAACTTCCTCGTCGCTAGCGGTAATGCGTCCGTAGCGGATGTTCTCCATGATGGTCCCGTTGAAGAGCCAGGTGTCTTGCAAAACCATGCCGAACATACAGCGCAGGTCGCCGCGGCGGAAGTTGCGAATGTCTTGGCCGTCAATCAGAATGGCGCCGCCGTTGACATCGTAGAAGCGCATCAGCAGTTTGACCAACGTAGTCTTGCCTGCACCCGTTGGCCCGACGATAGCGATTCGCTGACCGGGTTCGGCATAGAAGGTGAGGTCGCGGATAATCATTTTCTCCGAAGAGTAGCCGAAGCGGACGTTTTTGAATTCCACGCGCCCTTTGAAGTCGGTCAATCGAACGGGGTTGGCGGGGGCGGGAACTTCTTCTTCCTCTTCGAGAAACTCGAAGACGCGCTCCGCTGCTGCGGCGGTTTGTTGAAGGACGTTAGAGATGTTTGCAATTTGCATTAAAGGCTGGCTAAACGAGCGCATGTATTGAATGAAGGCTTGAATATCGCCTACAGTGATGGCCTTTTGGATTGCCAGGTAGCCGCCCAGAATACTGATGGCGACATACCCTAGGTTGCCGATGATGGTCATCATCGGCATCATCAACCCAGAGAGAAATTGCGATTTCCAGGCTGCATGGTAAAGTGTACCGTTCAGGTGGTCAAATTTGGC
>JANWWB010000180.1 GCA_025056515.1 Anaerolineales bacterium | reverse complement strand
TCTCATCCTGGTAGCACAGAATTTCATGTCTATCTTGATGTCTTCCTTGGTCATGGGTATGGTGTTTTACCTGGCCGACTACGTTCTAAAAATGAATGCCATGATTGTGCTTGCCTGCGTTTTCATTCCACTGATCGGCGGTGTACCAGTTACAACTTTAATCCGCCGGCGGTTGGGGGTTGTCGGCGCGCAACAATTGTTGCTCTTGATTGCCGGAGCAGGATTGATCGCCATCTCCTTTGTCCCGCAGCCGCTCATCCTGTTTTGTCTGGCGTTGGCCGGTTTTGGTCTTGCCGGCCCACAGACAATGACCAACGTCCTGTTCGGCCAAGTGGCTGACGAAGATGAACTACGCTCCGGCGTGCGTCGCGAGGGGGCTTTCTTCGGTGTCAATGCTCTACTCACTAAACCGGCGCAGTCGGTTGCTCTGGCACTCATCCCCTTGGTCCTGGAGACAACGAATTTTGTCGCGCGTGAGGCCAACCAGGGAGAGATTTTCCTCGAGCAGCCGGCTAGCGCTCTCTTCGGCATCAAAGCGCTTATCGGTTTGATTCCCGGTGCTGCGCTGCTGATTGGCGCAGGATTACTCTTCTTTTACCCCTTGCGCGGCCAATATCTGGCAAGCGTCAAGGAAAAAGTCCTTGCCCTGCATGCAGAAAAACACGCCAAGCTCAAGCAAGCCTATCCCAATCAAACACCCTAAAGTCATATGTGCCCAACAACGGAGATTGTCATCTTGATTTCGGCAAACGCCGAATGGCAAGCGGTGAAAACCCTTCTGCAGCCGGAAGAATTGGAAAAATCGCCGTTTGGAGAATTTTTCTTATACCAAGGAGTCATCTATTTCCACGGCGGCTGGGGCAAAATTGCAGCTGCAGCCAGTACCCAATACGCCCTGGACCAATTCGTCCCCAATCTTTTGGTCAATCTCGGAACCTGTGGCGGTTTTTCCGGATATATTGAGCGCGGGACAATCCTACTCGTCACCAAAACCCTGGTATACGATATCCTCGAACAAATGTCTGACCCGCAAGAAGCGATTGAACACTATTCTACTACGCTTGACCTATCCTGGCTGCCGGATAGCGTGTGGAGAATGGTGAACCATCACAGCGTCCACGGTTCGTCGGCCGTTGTCCCTGGCCTGCTTCTTTCTGCTGACCGCGATATCGTTTCGGAAGACATCCCTGTGTTGGTGAAAAAGTACAATGCTATTGCGGCAGACTGGGAATCTGGAGCGATCGCCTGGGTCACAAAGCGAAACCAGGTGCGCTGTATGATCTTACGCGGCGTCACCGACTTGGTCGGTTTGTCCGGCGGCGAGGCGTATGGCAATCCGCCTCTATTCCATGAAAATACTCGAAAAGTGATGAAAACTTTGCTCAATTTATTCGAACTCTGGTTGCCCTACCTGGTCAAAGGAGATAGCCGATGAGAGATGCTCTTGAAGTCATATTCACCCGTCAATCGATCGGTGATTTGAAACCCGACCCGGTGCCACGCGAACTGCTCGAAACGATTCTGTTAGCTGCCGTACAGGCACCTAATCATTACAAAGTGCGCCCCTGGCGCTTTGTTGTGCTGACTGGCACAGCGCGCGAAAAGATGGGCGAAGTCTTGGCCCAGTCTTTCGCCGAGCGATATCCTCACGCCCCAGCCTCCGCCCTGGAGAAGGAGCGCGCCAAGCCCCTGCGCGCTCCGGTGATTATCGCTGTTGGGGTAGATAAACCGACCGAGCCTCGAGTGAGCGAAATCGAAAATATTTGCGCCGCTGCCGCTGCCGTGCAAAACCTACTTTTGGCTGCGCATGCCTTAGGGTTGGCAGCCAAATGGCGCACAGGCGAGGACGCTCTCAACCCACACTTGAAACAATTCCTCGGTTTTGCGCCCGACCAGCACCTGATTGCGCTAGTTTATCTAGGCTATCCAGCGATCGAGGTAGGCCCCGCAAACCGCCCGGGTTTCGAAGATCGGACAGTCTGGAGAGAATAAAGCTCCTCTACTTCCCCAATCTTGCTCGCTCTTCTTCGATAATTTTCTCATCCAGTTTCTTGAAGAGCGGCATGGGGGGATTCAGTTTGGTACCGGGTGTGAGTTCGCTTGGCTTCCATTGGGGCAAGCTGACCATCGACGCCACACGATAGCGCAGAACGGTATGTTCGCCAAGCGCATCGGCCACGGTCTCAGTGTATGTCTCCCCAAACAAGGGAGTTTCATACCCGAAGAAACTGTGCAATTTCTCGCTGCTAAAAGGGAGGAATGGAGCAAAGATAATCTTGAGCGAGTCGATTGCCCGTAAGGCAGTGTAAATCGTCAGCGCAGCGGAGTCTTTATCTGTCTTGATGGTCGACCAGGGCGCTTGTTGATCCAAATATTGATTCACTGTCGTTGCCAAGCGGAAGGCTTCTTGCAAAGCAGCGCGCAATTTAACCGCTTCTACCAACGAGCCTACGGACTGAAAACCAGCCTCAATACCGGCCAACAAGGCCCGGTCAGGAGGACGCAACGCCGATACTTCCACAGGCGGTACGTGTCCTTCCCAATGTTTATAAGCAAAAGAGAGGACTCGGTTGGCTAGATTGCCCCAGGTTGCTACCAACTCGCCGTTATTCTTAGAGACAAACTCAGCCCAGTCCCAGTCCGAATCATGCAATTCGGGCATGTTAATGGTAAGGTAGTAACGCAAAGCATCGGGGTCATAGCGACTGAGGAAGTCGCGCCCCCAAACAGCCCAATTGCGCGAGCCAGAAATTTTCTGGCCTTCTAGGTTCATAAACTGATTGGCCGGGACATCATACGGAAGGTTGAGGCGGAACGGCCGATTTTCAAAAATGAGACCAAATTGTTCACCGACGCCCATCAGTTCCGCCGGCCAAAGCGAGGTGTGGAAAAAGATATTATCCTTTCCGATGAAATAGAACGAACGCGCTTCTGGGTTAACCCACCAGTCTTTCCAAGCTTCAGGCCTGCCGGTTAGTTTTGCCCATTCAATCGCTGCCGAAAGATAGCCGATAACCGCTTCAAACCAAACGTAAAGGCATTTTCCCTCCCACCCTTCGACCGGCACCGGGATCCCCCAATCCAAGTCGCGAGTAATCGGACGAGGCTTCAATCCTTCCACCTCAATTTTACGCAGCGATTCACCCAACACCGTCTCACGCATATAGGAAGCACGGGCACGCAGAAACTCTTTGACTTCAGGTTCCAATTTGGAAAGGTCAAGGTAGAAATGTTTAGTCTCGCGCAGTTCAAGCGCCCCATCTCCTGTTTTGGCACGCGGGTTAAGCAATTTCTCGGGTTCAAGCACATTACCACAAGCATCACATTGGTCAGAGCGCGCTCCGTCTGCGCCACAAATATAGCAAGTCCCCTCTACATACCGATCGGGGAGGAAGCGTCGGGTAGCAGGAGAATACCATTGCAAGGATGTCTGCGTGTATAGAAAACCGTTCTGCAAGAGAGCCAAGAAAATAGACTGAGCCACCTTGAAGTGGTTCTCCGTATGAGTGGTGGTAAACAGGTCATAGTGAATGCCCAATTGTTGAAACAAGTCTAGGAAACCCACATGATATTCCTTATAAACTTCCTCAACCGGCCTACCAAGAGCATCGGCCTTAAGCGTGACCGGCGTCCCATGGGAATCTGTGCCGGAAACCATTAGAACATTATTCCCCTTTAGACGATGGTAGCGAGCGACGATATCGCCAGGGAGGTGCGAACCGGTGATGTTCCCTACATGGATTTCTGCATTCGCATACGGCCAAGCAATGGCAACCAAGATATTTTCAGGCATAATTCGCTCCTTTCAGGCTCTCTATCTCTCAAAAAAACTGCTGGCTTTCGCCAGCAGTGTAGTCGGCATGACCCGTCCCGCAGTTCATCTGGCGCTGAACTGCGCACACATGCGGGACATCATCATCACATCATGCTTCATACTTGTTAGTTTACTATGACCTTTTCTCCCTGACAAGGAAATTAGAACTGAGGTTGAAATAAAAGTTTGATTACTTGAATGAAACCATAGACAAAAGAGATGAGCGCAACAAGGCAAGCGGTTCATCATTGATCCATTGAAGAGAGCTGTCTTTGCTTGAGAAAAAACAGGAGCAGATTCCCGGCTTTCTTGAGAGAAGGTGTATCCCAGAATACAGTCTTGGATTCCAATCAACCGTGAAGACCGCCGGCACGCGAACATCTTTCTCTAGGCCGAGAAAATCTTCTCCTCACCATAGTACGCATACAGCAAGCACAGCGTGATGCCCACCGTGAGCACCAGGTCAACGATCCCAAAGGGAACAATCGTCGGCGCGACAATCATGGTCGTAAGACAGAGCATCAGCCCAAAGACCATCCCCCACTTCTTGTTCGCATGGATAGCATAGCCAGCGATCAGGCGTGAAATTCCGTAAATCCCGCTCATCCAGGCCCAAAAGACCGGCTGGGCCTCCAATTGCGCGGGCAGATACTCCTGTGGGACGAACAACATCAGCATTCCGAGAATTTCGAAGGCTCCAAAGACGAAGAAGCCGATTGCGGCGAGTTTCTGACAAGTTGTTCGTTTCATGGTTTCTCTCCGTTTTCT
>JANWWB010000396.1 GCA_025056515.1 Anaerolineales bacterium | reverse complement strand
GTTTTTTTTGACAAGAGAAATGGGGTTAATCGGTTGTTATTAACTTGTAAGGGAAATTTTCTCGATATCTGATCTTTTCTTGACCACACCCGCTGAGGGACGAAAGTCCTCGGCTCATGACTTGAAAGCCCATCGCAGCGGCCTGGTCTCGGTCATGAGCTACCCTTTGGACGTCTGCTTAAACTCTCAGCCGAGGGAAATATCCCCCTGGCGGCAGCAACAAGGACCGTGTTTTCAAAACCTTCAGTCGAGTAGAAAGTTGTTCTCTAATCCCTTCCCAAGACAGCCTGACAAGGGGTATACTACCACCTACGTCTTGGAGGAGAATTTCCAGTATGAATCAAGGGATTCTATATGCTCTGGGGGCTTACGGGACATGGGGGCTGTTTCCGGCGTATTGGAAGTTGCTCAAACACGTTCCTGCACTACAACTGTTGAGTCATCGCATTATCTGGTCGTTTTTGTTCTTGCTGGCTTTTTTATTGGCTACTAAGCAATGGACAAAATTCCGGAGGGCGATCGTTTCGCTTAAGGTGCTCTCGCTGTACTTGGTTGCCGCTGTGTTGATTGGGGTGAATTGGCTGACCTATGTCTGGGCAGTTAATGCGGGCTATATTGTTGAAACCAGCCTCGGATATTTTATTAACCCTCTTTTGAATGTCCTTTTGGGTGTCCTCTTCTTCCGTGAAAGGCTGCGCCCGCTTCAATGGTTGCCGGTGATGTTGGCCGCAGTCGGTGTCATCTATCTTACTTGGGCCTATGGGCGTTTGCCCTGGATCGCGCTGCTCTTGGCTTTTTCATTCGGTTTCTATGGCTTGGTCAAAAAGATTGCTCCTCTAAGCTCGGTCTTTGGTCTCTCCTTGGAGACGGGTCTCTTGTTTCTCCCGGCTCTTGGATGGCTGCTCGTTGCCGAACGAGGAGGGCAAGGGGCATTTTTGCATGCCGGCTTGGCTACAGATTTGTTGTTAGTCGGCGCAGGCCCGATTACAAGCATTCCACTCTTGATGTTTGCCGCTGCGGCACAGCGCATTCCTCTCTCTATGTTGGGAATCATCCAGTATATTGCCCCCACCTTGCAATTTTTGCTGGGCATTTTTGCGTTTCGCGAGCCGTTTACGCATGCCCAGTTGATTGGTTTCAGCATCGTTTGGACGGCGTTGCTACTCTTCTGGGGCGAAGGTTTCTGGGCACAACGTCGACTCAAGGCCCAGGCCCCTGCAGACTGAATAGAGCATTCGCGTCTTGTGTTGGGTAGGCGACCTGGCAGACTCCCTGACACATGTTTGAGATTCAAAGGCTCTTCAAAATCGCCGCTGCAGCTACTAGGAAGAAAATGATACCTCCTCCTAAAAGCGCGCCCCCGCCAAGCCAACGGATAAAGGCGCGTCCACCATCGGGTTTCCTGCGCAGCCAGAAAGGGGCAATCGTGAAGCTGGCTATGAACAGCGGCTCAAGCGGCCACAAGAGCGTCCAATCGATCCATCGTCCGGTCAGGGAGAAATACGAAAGTAGAATGCCATTCCCCCAGGTCAAGCCAGCAGGAATAAGCAACCAAACATTGCTCGATTCAATCAGGAATAGGAAGAAGAAAATACCAACCAAGAGCAGTTCTAAAGGCCAAGCATGGGCTAGCGTCTCCCAGCCGAATACACCACCTGCCCAGAGGAGCAAGATATTCCCCAAGACGAAGAGTGTCAGTCCGGTTAGGACACCTCGAATGCTTTGGGAGCGAAGTTCATGCACCGAAGAAAGTGATTGAAGCATGACTTCTGTATCACCGCTGGCGAAACTTTGGTCTTGGAGCGTAGACTTTTGTGCACCGGAGAAGACATCGACTCGCTTAGTTGGAGCGGGGGAGAGACTGATGGTTTGCGGTAAACGGGTGGTCGGTGGAACTTCAATACCGCACTCTTGCGCCGCTGCCATCAGCGCATCCGACATTTCGCTTGCGCTCTGGTAACGCTCGTCTGGATTTTTGGCCAAGGCTTTGAGCACGACTTGTTCAAAGACGGCCGGGATGCCAGAAACGTATTGGCGTGGTGGAATGACCGGCTCGGTGAGATGCTTGAGCAGGATAGCCAGGGGCGTCTCGGCATCGAAAGGAACGCGGCCGGTGAGCATTTCGTAGAGCATGATGCCCAGCGAATAGATATCCGAACGCTGGTCGCATTTCCCATCGCGTCCTTGTTCAGGAGACATGTAGGGAAGTGTGCCCATCAGCACACCGGCAACCGTATATTGTGTTCCACCGACGATTTGTGCGATTCCAAAATCGGTCAGAACGGCTTGTCCATTGCGCGTAAGTAAAATATTCGACGGTTTGAGATCACGATGAATGATCCCCTGGGCGTGTGCATAGGCCAAACCAGATAGTACATCGTTGAGGATACGAACCACATCCCCAAGGGGAATATGCTCTCCGGAAGCGCGACATACATTCAGATACGATTTGAGCGTGTCGCCTTCCAGCAATTCCATGACCATGTAATACCAGTCGTTCTCGACGTCAAAATCGAAAATCTGGATAATATTCGGATGGCGGAGGGATGCGACCGCACGCGCTTCTCGCTGAAAACGGGCTAAAAATTCTTTGTCTTCTGTTAAGTCGCTGCGAAGGACCTTAATGGCAACATAGCGGTCCAAATGGGGATGGTAGGCTTTATACACTTGTGCCATCCCTCCGCGACCGAGAGGTTCCAAGATGCGATATTTTCCGAGGGTTTTACCTTCCAGGGAGAGAGAGAGCATCATGTCGTTTGGGCCGTCATGAGTTTGTATCCCAGACCGCGTACGGTCAGTAGAAGTTGTGGATTGGCCGGGTCTACCTCGATACGCGTCCGTAATCGTCGAACGAGATTTTCGATTTGGTAGTCGAAGATACCGCCTGCCTGATATTCCGGCCAGACAGCGCGCCCGATGTCTTCTTTGGAGCAAACTTGTCCGGCTCGGCTATATAGATAGGCGAGCAAGGCATATTCTTTAGGAGATAAGGCAACGACATGGCGGTTCACACGCACTACTCCGGCAGCGACATCTACTTCTAATCTCGGGAAAGGATTCTCGCGAGATGTCGTATCTGGGTCATGGAAAAGGAACGTTACATCGCCGAATTTCAAGCTATCGCCATCGTGCAGGTCGAGGCTGGTGAGGACGCGCTCGTTGTTGCGGAAAGTGCCGTTGGTCGAGCCTAGGTCGTCTACAAACCATTTACGGCCTTCACGGCGTAGGCGGGCATGTTCGCGAGAGACCTTTTTGCTGACAATGACAATATCGCACTCGACTGCGCGCCCAATCGTGACAATCGCTTTGTCCAAAAGATGTTCTCGCCCATTTGGGTCGGTCAGGTAGGGACCGGTATGTTGATTGCTCATAGGAGCCTGACAAACAAGAAAAGTCTGATTTGCTTTGCTTCAAGCTGTCTCTTTGTCCGTCTCTGTCGGTGTTCAAATTATACTTGACAGTCTGATGTTTCACAGGGTATGCTATTCTGTGGCTGGAGAGTTGCCGGTTGTTGCTATCGACCAACAACTCGTTTGTTGCAACGATTGGACAGACAAGCAGTATAATAATCGCCAATTTCGAAATTGTCTCTAAAGGAGTTGCTTATGGCCAAAAAGAAACCAGGAGTGATAGGCATTCTCACCGGGGGCGGTGATGTGCCGGGGCTGAATCCGGCGATACGCGCCGTGACTATTCGCGCTCTGCGTGAAGGATATCGAGTGATTGGCCTGCGGCGAGGCTGGGCTGGCTTGATCAGCATCGTTCGGGCTAAGGATGCCGATAATAGCCAGAACTTCCAGGAACTGAGCGAAGAAATTGTCAATCGCGCCGGACGAACGGGGGGGACGTTCCTACACACCTCACGCACCAACCCGGCCAAGGTCAAACGCGACATCGTCCCCTCGCATTTGCAAGATAAGTATACCGAAGAGTTCAACGACTTGACCGAGGAAGTCTTAAAGAATTTAGATTACTTGGGGATTGACTATTTAATCCCGATCGGTGGCGATGATACTTTGAGCTACGCTGTCCGTCTCTACCAGGAGGGCGTGAAAGTAGTCGCTATTCCCAAGACGATGGACAATGATGTCCCTGGGACGGATTACTGCATCGGCTTTAGCACCTGCGTCACGCGTACAATTTCGCTGGCCAACAGCTTACGCACGATTGCCGGCTCTCATGAGAGGATTATGGTCTTGGAAGTCTTTGGCCGATATGCCGGGTTTACGGCTATGTTGCCGACCATGGCAGGTGCAGCAAACCGTTGCGTTATCCCGGAGTGGAAGTTTAACATTGATAAATTGACCGAACTTCTGGTTTATGATCGCAACCGCAATCCAAGTAAGTATGCTATCGTGCTGGTCTCCGAAGGAGCGATGTTTGAGGGCGGCGAGATGGTCTTTCAAGACCGGACAACCGATGCTTTTGGTCATGCCAAACTAGGTGGTATCGGCGATTTGGTCTCCTCGGAATTGCAAGCCCGAACAGCACAGTATAATCATGGCGTTCCTATTAACATTATCAATCAGAAACTGGGTTACCTGGTGCGTGGTGGAGACCCAGATGCCATCGACTCGATTGTCCC
>JANWWB010000132.1 GCA_025056515.1 Anaerolineales bacterium | reverse complement strand
TCGAGGGAGTAAATCGCTTTCCGTTTCACTTGGGATTTGGATAGGTCTGACGCTCTGGGAAGCGCCGTCGGTCATTTTGACTACACTTACCCTCACTTTCTTGATTCAGTCTGTCTCCGGTTGGTCAGTGATGGCTGCCATTCTGGCGACTGCTGTCTATCTCCTCCTGCGCGGCGCGCCTGGACAATTTGGGGCGATTCTTTTGTTTCAGACCATCCTTCTCTCCTGGACTCATCGCGCCGACCTGCGCCAGCCGCCGCGCCTACGCCGCTGGCTCATGCGGTAGAATTATTGGGTCGCAAGGGAAGGATCATGTCCCCGCGAGGCAGCGCAACTGCCGAAGCGGCCCTCCAATTCATGCAAGGACTTCTTGCGTCAGCGCTCATCTAGGGCTTGGCTGCCCTCAACGGGTTCTGACAACACAGGGATGTTGAATTTTCCAGATCTCTGCGAATGAAGCATGGATGTCTGATTAAGCTTTTGGTTTTGGACAGGATACGGAGACACCCAGGCAAAAAGCTCGAGCGACTCTGGGTCTCCATGGTGAAAAATCACTCTTTTTGTCTGTGTAACCTTGAGCCGATGTCCGCATTTTCTATTATGCAGATTTACCTTGCTCTGGTTGCCTTCTTTCTTGTTGTTTTTGCTCTGGTAGCCGTTCTTAATGCTTTTACCTTCCCACGTCTTGGCGTTCGCCGTTGGCATGTTGTAGGCGGTGACCGGCCATTCGTCTCGGTCTTGATTCCTGCACGTAACGAGGCGGCAGTGATTGCCGAAACCGTTCGCTCTTGGTTGGGGCAGACATATTCGAATTTTGAGCTGCTTATTCTGGATGATCAATCCAACGATGGAACGGTCGAAGTAGCCCGGCGGGCTGCTGCGGGAGACCCGCGCCTGCGCCTTCTTTCTGGAGCACCGCTTCCTCAAGGATGGAAGGGCAAAAATTGGGCTTGTCATCAGTTATCGCAGGTTGCTTGTGGCGAGATTCTTGTTTTTACGGACGCCGATGTCCGCTGGAGACCTGAAGCCCTCGATGCCTTGCTTGCCGAGATGACCCACTCCCGTGCCGACTTGCTCACCGTCTGGCCCACCCAAGAGACCCATACTTGGGGGGAACGATTGGTGGTCTCGCTGATTGGATTTGCAGTGATGTCGTATTTACCTGTCTGGGCGGTGCATTATCTCCCCTGGCCGATTTTCTCGGCGGCGATGGGACAATGTCTGGCTTTTCGCCGTTCGGCCTATGAGCAAATCGGTGGACACGCAGCAGTGCATGCTTCCCTCCTAGAAGATATGGCGTTGGGGTATGCTATCAAACGTGCCCGCATGCGCCTGCGTGCAGCGGATGGTGCAGGTCTGATTGTGGCGCGGATGTATCACAACTGGCGAGAGGTGCGCGAAGGCTTTGCGAAAAATATTATCGGAGGCTATGCCAATAGTGTTGCTCTGGTTCTCCTTTCGACCGTTTTCCATTGGTCGCTTTTTATTTTCCCGTGGTTCTGGTTTTTCTTTGAGCCGTTTCAGGGTAGCCTTCTGATTGCGCTTGGGGTGTTGACACGCGCTTTGACGGCTGCCGTGACGCGCCAACGCATCGGAGACGCACTCTTGTTGCCTGTATCTGTCTTTCTGATGACGATCATTACTGTCCAGGCAATCTATTGGCATTTTACCGGCGGCCCACGCTGGAAGGGACGGGTCTATGGACGCTGATGTCATTGTCGTTGGTGCAGGAATTGGCGGGTTGAGCGCTGCTATCCGCTTGGCAGTGACCGGACGACGTGTGCTTGTGCTGGAACGCAACAGCTCGGTTGGTGGAAAAATGTCTGAATGGACAGAGGACGGCTTCCGTTGGGATACCGGCCCCTCGGTCGTGACGATGCGCCCGGTCTTCGAGGAATTCTTTGCCTCACTGGGCCGCCGTCTCGAGGCGTATCTCGACCTCGCGCCGGTCGAGCCGCTGACGCGTTACTTTTACCCGGATGGCTTCCGTCTTGACCTTTCTCGCGACCTGCCCCGTACCCTCCAGCAGATTTCCCGCCTCGAGCCGCGCGACGTGGATGGCTATCTTGCTTTTCTGGCCTATGCCGCCCGCCTGAACCGGCTGACTGCGCCGGTCTTCACCTTCGGCCCGCCGCCTTCGCTGACGTCTATGGCGCAGATCGCCCCGCTTGATGGATTGTGGGTGGCCGGACAAGCGCTACGGAGCATGGACTTCGCCATTCGCGCCCATGTCCGCTCGCCGCATTTGCGCCAGTTATTGGGGCGCTTTGCCACCTATGTTGGCTCCAGCCCTTACCAGGTTTCGGCGGTTTTAGCGGTCATTGCCCATGTGGAGCTAAACGAGGGCGTCTGGTATCCACGCGGCGGGGTGTATGCGATTGTGCGAGCGCTGGAGCGCCTGGCCGGAGAGCTAGGTGTGGCGATTCGGACGAATGCAGAAGTAGTTGCGATTTCGTGTAGCCAGAATAGAAAACGAGAAAAAGAAGAGAGTCAAGCCGAAGATGACCCAAGCCGGCGGGCAAGTCCTAAACCATCCAAGCCATCCCGTCATTTGCCCCCTTTCCGCGTCTCCGGCGTTGTCCTTGCCACCGGCGAGACTCTGACTGCCTCGACCGTCGTCGCCAACCTGGATGTGGCGACCGTTTATGAACGTCTTCTGCCGCGTGAAGCGCTTTTTCGCCGCCGGCTGGCGCGCTTGGAACGGATGCCGCCTTCCTGCTCCGGCTTTGTCCTGCTTCTCGGCGTGGAGGGGGAGCATGTCGACTTGGCGCATCACAACATCTTTTTCTCATCTGATTACCCCCGCGAGTTTTGCCAGATTTTCGCCGAGGGTCTCCCGCCTGATGACCCGACCATCTACATCGCCATCACCTCGAAAACCGACCCAGAGCATGCTCCCTCTGGTTGTGAAAATTGGTTTGTGCTGGTCAACGCTCCTGCGGCTGACGGGCGCTTCAATTGGGATGTGCACAAGGAGGACTATGCCGAGCTCGTTCTCCGCCGCTTGGCCGAGCGTGGCTTTGATGTACGAGGCCGATTACGCGTGCGGCGCATCGTTGCCCCCCCTGATTTGGAGCGGCTGAACGGGGCGCGACGCGGGGCGCTCTATGGCGTCTCGTTTAATGACCGCTTTGCTCCGTTCAAACGACCTGCCAACCGCTGCTCTGAGGTGGATGGCTTGTACTTCGTCGGCGGGACCACCCACCCCGGCGGCGGCGTCCCGATGGTTATGCTTTCCGGCAAAGTAGTCGCCGAAATGATTGCGGGAGATGGACGATGAAACACATTCCTTTCCCGATTCGCATTTTCCTGTTAGCGCTCCTCCTGCGCCTGTTGCCGGTGATTGCTCTGCGGCAGATTGGCATCGGCCTGGATGATATGTACCAGTACGACATGCTGGCGCGTTCGCTGGCGAGCGGCAACGGGTATCGCTGGTATGCCTGGGAGGATTTGCAAGCCTGGACACCCTACGTGACCTTTGACTTGACCGGCGTGGACTACGACCCCGTGCGCGGCGTCCCGACCTCGTTCCGCGCTCCGCTCTACCCGGCTTTTCTGGCGCTGGTGTATTTGTTGACCGGGATGGGAGCGGGGCGATTCTTCGCCGCCCGACTGGCGCAGACCTTGCTCAGCGCAGCGCTTGCTCCGCTCACCTGGAGCCTGGCGCGCCGTCTTCTGCCCGGCGATTCTCCCGAAGCGGCGCAACGGCGTGAGCGGGCGGCGGTCGCTGCAGCCTGGGTGGTTGCCTGCTATCCCTTGCTGATTGTCTATCCCTTCGGCTTGGCGACCGAAAATCTCTTCTTCCCTCTCGTTTTGCTTTCGCTGCTTTTCCTGCTGCGGGCAGCGGAACGGCCTGCGCCGGTAAATTTTCTGTTGGCCGGTCTCTTCCTTGGCCTGGCGGCGCTGACGCGCTCTATCATCTTGCCCTTTGCCGGTCTGGCTTTTCTCTGGCTGTGGTTTGGAAAGCCCGTTGAGCCGCCTTCCCAGGCTGTCAAACCTTCCCTTTCTCCAAAAGTCGGCGCATTCCTGGCTTTCTGGATCTTTCTGATGCTGGTCTTGCCCTGGGTGATTCGCAATTCACTTTTACATGACAGACTGCTTGGGATTGAAACATCGCTAGGGTATAACTTGTACCTGGGCTATCATCCCAAAGGCGATGGCTCGTTCGTCTTCGGCCCTTCTTTTGACCTGATTCCCATCCTCGATGATGCCGAGCGCGACCGCCTGGGGATGGAGCGTGCCATCGAATTCATCCGCGCTGCTCCGGAACGTTTCTTTCCCCTGGCGCTTAACCGTCTGGGTTTCTTCTTCGGACTGGAGAAGCGCGTCCTGGTCTATTTCTATGCCAACAATTTCCTGGGGTACATCCCGCCCTTGCCGCTGCTGCTGATTACGCTGGTCATGTTTTTGCCGTTTGTGATCGTCGCCGCTTCGGCTCCGCTTGGGCTGGCGCTGCTGCGTCTCGGTTCCAAGACAACGCTTGTCTGGCTGCTGCTGGGGGCGTATCTTCTCCCGCACGTGTTGATTCTCTCGGAGGACCGCTTCCATCTGGCGCTTGTGCCGCTCCTGACCGTGTTGGCGGCGCATGCTTGGGCCGGGGGACGGTCGGCACTGCGGGAGCGCTGGGCAGGCCCAAGGTCCGGGCGCGTTGCGCTCGCTCTGGCGGCTCTGGCTATCCTCCTGCTGTTTCTCAATTGGGGTTGGGAACTCTGGCGCGATTGGGACAGGCTGATTCAACTTTTTGGCCCGAACGGGAACACACTCTATTGGCCGTATTGACGAGGTTTACATGAACAAACTCTTTGGCGAACGCCTGCGCTTGGATTGGAAGATTGCCGTCCTGACGGTGGTCAGCACGCTGGCGCTGATGATGGATTATTATCACTATCCACTCCTGCCCTGGACGAAACTCTTCCCTGCTTGGGATGCGACCGGCCTCTCGATGAAAATTCTCGACCGGACGCTGTTGTATTTCCTCCTCCCGATGTTGATTGTGCTGGTGGTCTTTCGGGAAAATCCCAAGGCGTATGGCTTCACGCTTGGTGATTGGAAGGCCGGGCTGGTCCTCACGCTTGGCGCGGCGGCGCTGATTGCTCCTCTCTTGTGGCTGGTGGGGCGCGGCGACCCGGCGATGCAGGAGTATTACGAATGGCAGGTTCCCGGCTTGCCGTGGAACACCCTGCTTGACCTCTTCGGTTGGGAGTTCTTCTTCCGCGGCTGGCTGCTCTTTGGCTACGGGCGCAAATTCGGCGCGGAGGCGCTTTGGCTTCAGGCCGTGCCGTTTGCGCTGGCGCATCTCGGCAAGCCGGAAGTGGAGACTCTCTCGACTATTTTCGGTGGCTTTGCGTTCGGCTGGGTAGCCTGGCGGACGCGGTCGTTCGTCTACCCTCTGCTCATTCACTGGTTCGTGGCCT
>JANWWB010000120.1 GCA_025056515.1 Anaerolineales bacterium | reverse complement strand
CAACCTTAATCCTCAAGGTCGAAAATGCTTCTAAGTTCTCTTGCAAAGCCAACTCACAGCGCAAGGTTTGACCATCTGGCTCGAGGAGAAAAATTCGGCAACCATCGGCATTGAAAATGGTCTTTGCACGCTGCCCGATGGTTTGAAGGGTTATCGGCAAGTCTAGACTGTTCAGAGCCAACGAGGCATCTAACAAGAAAGCCGTCTCTTGGGCTTGTTTTTGAAGATTTTCAAACAAACGTGCGTTGTGAATCAGCAAAACAGCAGAGGTAACAAAGTTATTGAGAGAGATCAGATCTTCTTCTTCAAAGGCATCCGGTTGTTCCGAATCTAAAGAAATTGCACCAATCGCCTGACCGTGAATCACCAGAGGGGCCACAATGGCACTATGCACCGTGGCCGCCTCAGCTAGATCGCCATTGTAGCGAAACTCCTCATGGAGACGTACGTCCGGGATGTATAGCGGACGACGCTCTCGTACACATTGAGCAGCATACCCCTGATTCGGCGCAAAGGAGAGCGAATAAATCCTCTTATCCGAATATCCGCTCACAGCATGAACTCGCAGAGAACCATCTGGCTCAAGCAGGAGGACACTCCCCTTATGAGCCGCCGGGATGGCATGACGTGCAATTTGTAAGAGTCTTTCAAGCAAGGAGCGCAGGTCAAGCGACATGCCGACCAATTGGGTCAGCATCGCCTCGGCCTCCAACTCGCGCTGGCGACGCTTTTGGGCGCGAATGTCGCGTATCGTGCAATGCAGGAGCTTAGGTTCGCCGGCCGGGTTGCGTACAACCTCCGTCCGGACTTCTGCATCAAACCTATGGAGCTTCTTGTGCCGCACCGAGCATTCATCGAGTAACAAGCGGTTGGCTTGCCAAACACGTTGGAAAGGTGTGTACTCTTCCGGCTTGACCAGCAAATCATGCCAATGCAAGCTTGCGAAGTCTTCGGCAGAGTACCCTAGGAGCTGAACTGCTTGGGGATTAAAGTCCATACAACGTCCCTGGTGATCAAATAAGAGCACAGCGTCCTGATTCTGGTCAAACAATGCTCGATAGCGTGCTTCACTTTGCGCCAACGTCTGTTCGTACCGCCGACGTTCCAGCGCTGCGCCGAAAACCCGGCCGGCAGTCTGCAAAATATCTATTTCAGCGCTCTCCCATATCCGTTCGTAGCGGCATTCGTCGAAGCCCATAAACCCCCACCACTTCCCTCCACTGATGATAGGGACAACCGCAATGGACAAAATGCTCTGTTGAGATAGCAAGTCACGTTCAGAATCTGGCATCTCGCGAACCAAATTGATAATCGGCCGACCCATGCTAAGTTCGCGCACCCAGCGCTCAAATCCAGCTTCCACCAGAGGCACTGCAGCCAAATCTGGATTGTCAATCTGTGGTTCGATGCCTTCAGCGCACCATTCATAACGCTGGCACGCTAGCCATTGTCCCTCAGGAGAAAGCCGATTCTCAAAAATATACACACGACTGACATCAGCAGCTCTACCAAGACGCTCGAGAGCCAGCGGAATATCCGGCTCCCACTCAATTTGTGCCAAGAAACGTTCTGCAATAAAACTGACCGCCTGCAAAAGCCTTTCCCGATGAAATAAAGCCTGCTCGGCTTGTTTACGTGCAGTAATATCGCGGATAATGATCAAATCCGCTGGACGGTTATTATAGAGAATGCGAGAGAAATTAAGCTCAACAAAAAGAGGCTTTCCTTCTTTTGTCCTTAGGCGCATCTCATAAGGTAAAGCAAAATCTGGATCAGACTGCTTCTGGCGATAGTATGCGAAAAGAGGCTTCAAGTCTTCGGGGTACACATAGCGGCTAAAGCGACTTCCTATCAGTTCCTCGACCGAACTGTTCCACCAACGCGCTAGGACCTCATTCGCATATTGGATACGCGCCCCCTGCAAAATAAGGATCCCATCTCCAGCTTGTTCAACCAAGGTGCGGTATTTCGCCTCACTGGCGCGCACACCCTCCAGAACTCGCTTTTGTTTCCGCAGTTCCTCTTTCAGGGTGGCGATTTCTTGCTGCAAGTGATTCGACTCACCATCAAGACTCTCGTTTTGCAACGACATAACCCTTTCACTGACAAAACAAACTGCTGTCCTTAAATTCTCTTTTTGAGATATATCTTATCCCATTTTTCGCTTCAATTCAAACGCAACAAACGCATCACATCATTGAGAATCAGTTTTGCACCTCTTTCGATTGCAAAGCACTTTTTGCCAAATCCCACCCTGCTTTGGGCAAAAAAACAACTTTGATTAAAACACCGGTTGAACAACAACCAGAAAGTACTTTGTTGCAAGCATAGGTATCGTGTCACTGCGAGAGGCAGCGCAGCCGCTGAAGCAGTCTTTCGATCATTGGACTACCGCCATCTAACACGAGACCAGGACTTTGCCGTCTTCAAAGGCTCATCGCATGCCTGTTGAGTTTGCTGGGGCTTGGCAACAGAGCAACTAGAGGCTATTCTTGCTCCGAGCCGATGTGTCGCCGGAGAAACTGGCCAATATGTTCAATGGCTTCTAGCGCTTCCGGCACGTATGGGGCAAAGGCATGAAAGACATGCCACATGCCTTCCCAAACTTCAAGCCGAACTTGAACTCCGGCCTCTTGCATTCGCTTCTCTAGGCGCGCCGAATCATCAAAAAGAATCTCCTCACTGCCAACCTGAATTAAAGTGGGAGGAAGACCATGATGATCTCCAAAAAGAGGAGAGAGGTAAGGATGGGTAAGTGGCCAATCACCAGCATAGGCCTGAATCATCCAATCCCCACTGTTCGGCTTAAGCAGCGGATCGCGATGGGCACGTGTATGAACCGATTCGCCTGAAAAAGTCAAATCGGTCCAAGGAGAAATCAAGAACAGTGCGCCCGGAAGAGGCAAGCTTTGGTCACGCAAAGATAGAGCAGTTGCCAGACTTAATCCTCCACCGGCTGAATCACCACCGATTGCAATTCTATTCGGCCGGTAGCCTGCTTTGAGTAGGAAGCGATAGGCTGTTAACGCATCTTCTAGGGAAGCCGGAAACGAATGTTCGGGAGCCAAACGATAATCGGCTACCAGCGCGCAGCAACGACCGGCTTTGGCGATGCGTGCTACTAGACCTCGATGCGTAGTCGAAGAACCCATGACATAACCACCCCCGTGCAAATACAACACAACACAGCCAGGATTGGTCTCTTTCGGCTCGATCCATTCACAAGGTACAGTCTCAGTAACGATCGGGCGTGTCACGACATCGCGAGGCACGCGTATCCCACGCCGCGCAACGGCATCCAAACGCTGACGTCGTACTTGAAAAGGTACGTCTGACAACAATGTATTTCTGAAGTCGCGCATGATGCGCTCAATGATGAGAGTGCGAAAAGAGGACATAGGCTATTTAGAAGAGAAAGGGGAAGAAAAATTTAGTCTGCTTACGGTATTCATCGAAGCCGGGCAAGGTAGCAAGAATCTTCTCCTTGCGCAGCATGTTCGGAATCCAAAACGAGAAAATAAAGGCCGCTAGTGGCAAGAAGGCATACCACACCATTGGTAACAAGGCAAAGGAAACATAAATGAGAAACTCACCAAAATAATTGATGTTGCGCGCCAGCCCAAACATTCCATCGGTAATAAGTTCACCAGGGCGCAACTTAAGAGAGGTATGCTTCTGCATATCTGCCGTAAAAACGAAAAATACACCAAACAGGTTGAGGCTGACCGCTATACCTAGCAACCAGGCCGGAGCTTGGACACCGTGCATATTGATCAGCCAACCCGGAATCCAATACAAACACAAAGCTAACCAAGAAACCAGACCAAACCAAAGAGGCGTTGGCTTCTCCCAAGAAGAATCGGGAAAAAGACGACTCTTGAACACCCATAACAGTCCATACGTGCCATGGAGGGCAAGATACACCCATGCAGTCGGATTTTGCCACTGCTGATAGAGAGCCATCATGAGAAGCAGCACCAGGAAGGTGATGCCTTTATTGGTGTCAATAAAATATTTGAGCTTCATAAACTTCCTTATCTTGTGATCAGGATTGGAGATCGTCTGAGAACTCCAGTGCAGACTAGAAAAGTCGGACAAACTTGGGACATGGACAAAACCGCAACTAGGGTACCCGCCCGACCTAACCGACGCCCAATGGGAGGGCATCTCACCCCAGCCACCTCAATTCAGCCACAGTCGCCTACGCCAATATCCGCTGCATCAAATGCTGAATGTTATCTCCATATCGGGTGCCCTAAAGATCATCGGCTCATGAATGGTTTTAAGACGCTCTCTTAAGCTTTTGCCCGTTTGAGAAGGGGAAACCTTTTTAGTAAACAAAAGCGCAGAGTATACCCCACCTCTGCACGCAAGCCTTTTGAACATCCCTTACTCAATGCCGAGGTAGGCTCTTTGAACGGTTGGATTCTGTTTCAAATTGACTGCCGTATCACTAAGTACAATCTCGCCCGTTTGGAGAACGTAACCGCGATGTGCAATGCTGAGAGCCATAAGAGCATTTTGTTCCACAAGGAGGATGGTGGTACCTTCGTCATTGAGCTTCTTGATAATATCGAAGATTAATTCCACCAACACAGGCGCCAACCCCATTGATGGCTCATCGAGCATCAGGATGCGGGGATGGAGCATCAGCCCGCGGGCGATCGCCAACATCTGTTGCTCGCCGCCAGAGAGAGTGCCACCATACTGGTCAATCCGTTCCTCCAGGCGGGGGAAGAGTTTGAAAACCCATTCCATGTGCTGGCGGACTTTGTTTGGGTCGGTGATAGTATAAGCGCCCATCTCTAGGTTCTCGCGCACAGTTAACTTTGGGAAGATACCGCGTCCTTCGGGAACATGGCCTATCCCGAGTTTGACGATCAGATGGGGATCGGTGCGCGTGATGTCTTTCCCTTCGAGTTTGATCACGCCTTCACGCGGATGCAGGAGACCGGAAATGGTGCGCAACGTTGTACTTTTACCGGCGCCATTAGCACCAATCATGGCGACGATTTCACCTTCTTCAACACGAAGAGAAATTCCTTTTAGAGCGTGGATATGTCCGTAGTAGGTGTGGACATTTTCAAGTTCAAGAATCGTACCCATACAGTTCTCCTGCTCAGGTTTGGCGGAGGGCTTCGCGGCCCAGATATGCTTCAATGACCCGCTGATTGGTACGGATTTGTTCAGGTGTGCCCTCGGCAATTTTTTCGCCGTAGTCCATCACCGTGATGCGTTCAGAAATAGTCATCACCACCCTCATATCATGTTCGATGAGCAAGATGGTCACACCCTTTTCATCGCGAATACGGCGGAACAGTTTGATAGCTTCAGCAGTCTCCTGGGGGTTCATGCCGGCCGTGGGTTCGTCCAAAAGCAGAAGGGTGGGGTTGGCAGCCAAAGCGCGGGCGATTTCCACACGACGTTGCATGCCGTAGGGAAGGTTACGAGCCAATTCATCCCCAACGTTATTCAGACCAACGTATTCCATCAATTCGGCAGCGCGGGTTTCAGCTTCTTGTTCTTCTTCAATGAATGCCTTGGAGCGAAACAACACCTGAAGCGGGTTTTGTTTGAGACGAGTATGCATACCGACCAGAATGTTCTCGATGACGGTCATGTTTCCAAACAGGCGAATGTTCTGAAAGGTCCGAGTGATCCCCAAAGCGGCAATTTGATCTGGCCGCAAGCCAATCAGATTGTGACCATTGAAGATGATTTGGCCTTCCTCGGGGCGGTAAATGCCGGTTATGACATTGAAAAAGGTGGTTTTTCCAGCACCATTCGGACCGATGATGCTCACAATTTCACCTTTTTCAATCTTGAAATTCATTTTCATTACGGCGGTCAGACCGCCAAAGCGTTTCGTGACGTTGGTGGTTTCAAGTAGTGCCATAATGCTCTCACTCAGTCAGTGGCTTCTTCAGTAGTCAATTCACGCTTCCGCCGCGCTGCCGGAAGCAGACCTGCCGGACGGAAGATCATCATCAAGACGAGAATAATGCCGAACAGCAAGCGTTGATATTTGGCCGGGTCAAGCTGGGTGGACAGATCTTTCCAGGCAAAGTTGATAATCGGGATCACCGCGTCGCTTTGGCGAAGTTGACTCAGATAGAGCGAGAGTCCTTGGAGGACCTGCAGATTGAGTAAAACCACCACGGCCGCCCCTACGATCACGCCGGGAATACTGCCAATCCCACCTAAAATGACCATGGATAACACCCCAATCGACTGCAGGAAGGAA
>JANWWB010000085.1 GCA_025056515.1 Anaerolineales bacterium | reverse complement strand
CGTTTCCGGCAAAATGCGGAAATTGAAGTCTGCCGCCAAGCGCACACTGCGCAAGATTCGGAGAGGGTCCTCCGAGAAAGAAGTAGGAGAACAGGCGCGCAAAAGTTTGTCTTTGACATCCCGTGCCCCGCCAAGTGGATCAAAGATCTGCCCTGTACGAGGATCAAGCGCGATGGCATTGACGGTAAAATCTCGCCCGCGCAGGTCGTCTTCGAGGGTTTTCCCACGAAATGTGGCAAAATCGAGATAGAGATGTTCTCCCTGCGAGGTAGAAAGGACAACGCGGCCGGTGTCACGCTCTAAGTCAAGAGGGTAGAAATGCGCCTGTAACGCCTTGGCAACTTGACGCGCTGTCGCAATACCACCCTGAGGGAGAGCAAAGTCGAAATCGCGGCTGGAGCGTCCAACCAACAAGTCTCTGACCGCCCCACCGACCAAGTATATGGTCTGGTCGGGAGACAACGTATTCAACGCTTCTTGTACGATCGGCGGCAAGTGAGGCAAATTGGGCATAGGCACAAAGAGGATTTCCGGGGTTTCCTTGAAACGTGAGAGTGCCGCACGGCGCGCTTGTTCGGGCGTGCCGCCCTGAGCAACAATGCGGCCACGCAGACGAGCGATCCATCGGCCGGCATAAGCGTCTTCGTTCACCGACCTCTGTCAAGACGGTTTCTGATAGCGCTCCAAATCGACTGTAGCAATGAAGGGCAGATGACGACAGTGTTCGTCGATATCAATCCCGTAGCCAAAGACATACTTATCGGGTACATCAAAGCCAACATAGTCTACCTGCACGGGCACCTCGCGGCGCA
The DNA here is from genome assembly GCA_025056515.1 of Anaerolineales bacterium. Classification (GTDB taxonomy): domain Bacteria; phylum Chloroflexota; class Anaerolineae; order Anaerolineales; family Villigracilaceae; genus UBA877. Next base: position 8,866 of record JANWWB010000085.1, on the reverse strand, counting down.
TCTTTTTATCTAACAACACACATACGCGCAAGCTGGCTGGGTCACGCGTGCGGAGCATGTTGAGAACATGCGCCAGGGTGCGTCCACTGTCTACGATATCCTCGACCAAGAGAACATCTCGCCCTTCGATGTTTGTCCGCAGGTCCAGGTGAACGCGTACGTTCCCGCTAGAAGAATAGCGCCCAACACCGTAAGAAGCTAGTGACATGCAGTCTAATTCGGGGTCGATCGTCATATGACGAAGCAAATCCGAGGTGAAAACCAAGGCACCGCGCAGCAAGCAAACCACCAACAGATCCTTACCGGCATAATCCCGACTGATTTGTTTGCCCAACTCGGCCACGCGCGCCTCGATTTGCTCCTGGGTGAATAGGATTTCGTCAAGAAAATCATGATAGTCTTGCATGGTGTCCTCCTCATGCCTTGTTGCCAGAGCTCTGATATTTATCCAAATCTACGACAGCCACAAAGGGAAGATTGCGATAGTACTCATCCAAATCGAGACCATATCCGAAGACAAACTTGTTTGGGATGGTAAAACCACAATAGTCAATCGGGACAGGAGTCTCACGGCGTTCTGGCTTATCAAGCAAAGCACAAACCTTGAGACTGCGAGGGCGACGGGTTTTGAGAAACTCCAGCACGTAAGCGATGGTATTGCCACTGTCAACAATATCCTCTACGAGGAGGACATCCTTATCACGAATATCCGTTGCCAAGTCCATCGTCAATCGGACGCCGCCCGCCGATTGGCGTGCTCCAGTGCCATATGAGGAGACAGCCAGGAAGTCAATTTGGTGCGGGACGGTAATATGACGCATCAAATCGACCATGAAGACTAAGCCGCCGCGCAAGATGCAAACCAGGAGCAAATCAGCGCCTTCATAATCGCGACTGATTTGCGCACCAAGTTCGGCGATGCGACGTTGAAGAGTATCTGAGTCAATAAGGATTTCTGAAAGAAAGGTTTGGTAGCTTTGCATAGCTATCTGAATTTATGGAAACAATCTGATTTCTTGGAGTAATTGGAGCGATTCTTCTGTCACGAGTTCCCGCCGGACAAACTCTCCGGCCGATCTGACTTGACCGAATTCTTCCACCATTTTATCATCTACATACTGATAAAGGTAATCTCGACGAAAGCGGGGGTCGTCGTCCAAGCGGGCAGCATAGGTCCAACCGCCATGTGGTGGATGAAATCCGGCAATATCCATGCTTTTAACCGAATCACCTCGGCACCACATGATGGTCTCGACAGCGCGCCTCGTAAAGTTCCGCTGCGCCTACAATGACAACCGGATCATCGTAGCGCGCCGGTTGACCGTTCACCAATCGCTGCGTACGGGAAGCCGGTTCGCCACAGACCATGCAAATCGCCTGTAATTTATCCACTCTCTCTGCCTTCGCCATCAGAATCGGCATTGGTCCAAAGGGTTCACCCCGAAAATCCATATCCAGTCCGGCAAGAATGACGCGCTTACCGCTCTCGACAAGCGATTCAACAACCCGGATAATCTCCTCATCGAAGAATTGTGCTTCGTCCACAGCAACCACCGTTGCCTGTGGGTCAAGATACAACAAGATATCTGCGGATTTTTCCACCGGCACAGCATGGAAGTCGTTCCCGGCATGAGAGGTCACCTTTTCGACAGCGTAACGTACATCGATGGCCGGTTTGAAAACCTGAACTTTCTGGCGAGCAATGACAGCGCGCCGCAAACGACGAATGAGTTCATCGGTTTTACCGCTGAACATGCAACCACAAATGACTTCAAGGCTTCCTTTACAGTGCATATGGTCTCCGAGCACGAGAAAATCGCTTGAGAAAAAATAGGCAGATGCCTCATGCATCTGCCTATCAAGTTTACCCGAAAATCGTTTTATTCGACAGGCATCTCCGCTGCCTGGGGCAAGGAATAGCCTAGAGCGCGCAACTTCTTTTTGATATCAATAAGAGCTTTGCGCCCGAAACCTTCCAAAGCCAACACCGCTTCTTCTCCTTGGCTCAACCGCTCCAAGAATTGGCCAACCGTGGTGATGCCCGCTTTAGCAAGCGCTTCGGTAGGACGAGCACCAATCTCCAGTTCGGCAATCGGGCGCAAAGGTGAAACCTTGGCTTCGGCACGCGCACGTTGCTCCGCAACATAAGCCTGACGAGCTTCCAGACGCTTGCGGAAGCGGTCTACCTGCCCTTCGATGTCAATGATGCGCGTCTGCTCTCCAGAGAAGAAGGGATGGCATTTCGAACAGACTTCAACACGAATTTCTTTCCGCGTGGAACCGGTCGTCCAGGTATTGCCGCAGGCGCAGACCACACGCGCTTCAGGGTAATAAGTAGGATGAATACCTTGTTTCATAAGCTCTTCCTTCCACTACATTTCGGTTATCGGCATGACATTCACACGCTTGCGGCCCCGAACGACATCGAAGACCACGACCCCGTCAACGACGGCAAAGAGGGTATCATCACCGCCGCGGTCTACGTTAAGGCCCGGCAGAATACGCGTGCCGCGTTGACGAACAAGGATATTGCCCGAACGAACGAATTCACCAGCGTATCTTTTTACACCCAAGCGCTGAGAAGCGCTATCTCGACCATTGCGGCTCGAACCGCCACCTTTTTTGTGCGCCATAGTTCAACCCTCACTTTCCATATCACGTTTAGCCTGTTTGGGCAACTGCATCAGAAGTCGCCTCTGGCCTCGACCTAGCCTCCCCTCCAACCGGTTCCTCGTTGCCTGCTGCAGCTGGAGTCTCTTCAGCAGTCGAAGCCTGTTTGACCATCAGCTCAGAACCGCCAATTTGTTGTACAAGCAAACGCGTGTACTCCTGCCGATGCCCTCTCTTGACTCGAATGCGCTTCTTTGGGCGATAGCGAAACGAAATAGTTTTCTCGCCCTTGAAGTGCTCGAGCACTTTCACCCACACCGGCGTGTCTTTGACCACCGGCGTGCCGACGGTCACGTTCTCTCCATCGGCAACCAGAAGTACACGTTCCAGCTTGATGCTTGTGCCAGGCTCAACCGGCAATCGGTCTACTTCCAGCAGACCACCCTCGACGGCTCGGTATTGCTTGCCGCCACTTTCAATGATCGCAAATCTCATAGTTCACTCTCCTGGTCTTCGCTTCGCCGGACAGTCTGCGGGAATGTCCTGCGCCGACTGCCGGGGAAGCCGGGATTCATACATACGCCCCAGCCAACTCCGCCGGGGCAGAAGCGGGCTGTATTATACATGCAAGGGGAAAGCATGTCAACCATATCTCCCCCGAAGTTCAGTGTCTGAAAAATCTCTGTCGGTAAGAGACTCCTCATCAACAAGTGTATACCCCTCAAGCATTTATGCAACATCTCTGACACGCTTCCTACAGCGCACAGAGCAGCCGAGATTGATGCAGGCGTGCTCCTCGCGCTTGACCGAGATTAGCTGCCCAGATGAGGGGGAGCAGGGATACGGCGTACAAGCATATCCAACGCTTGATACGGCCAGAGCACATCCCAGGCAACCGTCTGCGCAAAAAAGGGTGAGAAATGGAGATGGTATTTCGGCGTGTTCAGCCTGCTCAAGAGGAAATGGTCGTTGCCAAGCAAAGAGTGGCAGAAGCCCCTTACCAACGCTTGAGTTACCTTCACCACCATGATCGAGCCACCTGTCCGAACTCGTGTCTGAAACTCAGTCAACTGGCGCTTGCATTTGCTCAAAAACTTGCTATAATTGAGATAGAAAATGATTGATTTTGAGCGATTATGAGCGATTATCTCTCTGCCCAAGAACGACAAAATGACATTCTTGCTCTGCTCGCACGCCAAAGACGTCTGAGCGTGGTCGAAATTGTTGAACGTTTTCGCGTGAGCGAAGCCACAGCTCGCCGCGATCTGGAAGCACTGGCCGAACAAGGTAAGCTGCAGCGTGTCCATGGTGGGGCAATTCTCCTAAGCAACGCTCCCCCAGAAGCCCCCATCCTACAGCGCCAGCGAGAACAAACCGCCGAAAAAATCCGCATCGGTTTGGCGGCCGCTTCCTTGGTCAAAGACGGAGAAACCATCTTCCTCGGCTCCGGCAGCACAGTTCTGGAAGCAGCTCACGCCCTACGAACAAAACAAAACCTCACTGTCATCACCAATTCCCTCCCCGTGATCAACACGTTGGTCAACTTGGACAACATCACACTGATCAGCCTAGGGGGACATCTGCGCGAAAGTGAACTCTCTTTCATCGGACATATCACCGAACAAGCTTTGCAAGAAGTACGAGCCGATAAAGTCCTCCTTGGCATTCGCGCCATCAGCCTAGAACATGGCCTGACAAACGATTACCTCCCTGAAACCATGACCGACCGAGCCATCCTTCGAGTCGGACGTGAAATCATCTTGCTTGCCGACCATACCAAATTCGGCCGTGTAGCCACGGCCTGGTTGGCCTCGCTCGAACAAATTCACACCATCATCACCGACAGTGAAACACCGGCCGGCTTTGTCGAAGAGCTTGAGCAGCGCGGTGTGCGTGTGATTGTGGTCTAGCCTATGTTCATGCCTTTGTGTTGCTATGCTTCTGCAAAACTTCCGCCCCCGTTCCCAACTCGTGACCAAAACCACCCACATCGAGAAACCACGCTTTCCCGCCATTGACGCACATAATCACCTGGCAGAACCCTTTGGCGGCGGTTGGGATAAAAAACCCCTCTCTGAATTGCTCGACCTGCTTGACCAAGCCGGCATTGTTCACTATGTTGACCTCGATGGTGGCTGGGGGGAAGAGATCCTTAACTTCCACCTAGACTATTTCAAAGCGCGTGCACCAGAGCGCTTTACCGTTTTCGGTGGTGTGGACTGGTCCAAGTGGGCAGAACTGGGCCACACCTTTCCGGATTGGGCTGCCCAACGTTTGAGAGTGCAAAAGGAAAGAGGAGCAGGAGGACTCAAAATCTGGAAACCCTTTGGCTTACATGTGCGAGATGAAAAAGGCAAGTTAGTTGACGTGGATGACCCCCGCTTAGATGTGTTGTGGGAAACAGCAGGAGAGTTGGGCTTGCCTGTCGTCATTCATGTTGCTGACCCGGTGGCTTTTTTTGACCCGATTGACGAAACGAACGAGCGTTGGGAAGAGCTTGGTCAGCACCCGGATTGGGCCTTCACCAGTCCACCGTTCCCGCCTTTCATGCACATCATGGAATGTTTCTACCGTCTGGTCCAGCGTCACCCAAATACAGTTTTCATTGGCGCGCATGTCGGATGTTATGCCGAAAACCTAGGATGGGTAGGAAAGATGCTGGATGACTGTCCGAACTACTATATTGACATTGCCGCCCGCCTAGGAGAACTAGGGCGTCAACCCTACACAGCCCGTCGCTTCTTTCTGCAATACCAGGACCGCATTCTCTTCGGATCAGATTTTGGCCCCCATCTGGAAGCTTATCGCCTCTACTGGCGCTTTTTGGAAACAGATGATGAGTATTTCAACTACAGCGTTGGTGAAATTCCTCTTCAGGGACGCTGGTACGCCTACGGCATCTTTTTGCCGGAGGACGTGCTGCGCAAGATTTATTCTGCCAACGCTGCACGCCTTTTAGGTTTGCCAAATGCCAACCCTCCTTCCTGACAAACCTACCGCCTTGTGCAACCCGATTGAACGCTCGTGCATCCAAAGAATGTCCATCCATTCAGGCGGAGGAAGCAGCATGGAGTTGTACTGTGCTCCCAATTTCGAACTTCACCTTATGAATGATCAGAAACAACAAATAGCCACAGCCCGTCTCGGGATTTGGATTGCAGGAGATCTATCATCCCCTCGGTCGCGCACCATACAGGTCAATACGACAGAGATGATGGCTTGCTACGCTCGGGAAGATGAGGAAGGTCTCTCAGTGAAATGGGAGATACTCAAGGAAGAGGCTTGGTTTTGGCCGCTTCAATTCTCAATCACAAACCGAACCAGCCGCACCTTGTCGGTGACACGACTACAACTCGAAATCATTTTGCCTGACGAACGATGGGGAGATATGCCGCTTTGGAGTCTTCAGGGCGCAGCCATCGGCTGGGGACAAGATTTCGCTTTTCCTCTTGAGCAAGGCTTTCGGCGAGAGAATTACCTAGGACATCTACAAGATGCCGAAGGTGGAGGCATACCGCTGGTCTACATATGGAATCGCGAGCATGGCTTATCCCTGATGCACCTGGAAACCAACCCGATTGAGTGGTATATGCCTGTTGAACGCAACGAGGAAAGTATCCTCTTGGGATTTGACCTGCGTCGTCCTTTTGACCTCGCCCCTAACCAGATGTGGTTCTCGCCGCTCTTCGCTCTTTCCTGGCACGAACGGAGTGATTTCTTTGCCCCGCTAGAGCGTTACCGGGAGAAAATGGCCAAGCGTGGTTTGATTCCGCCTGCACCTGTTCCTGCTAGTTACGAACCAGCTTGGTGCTCGTGGGGATACGAATTCGATATCACTGCTGAAGACATCCTGAACATCTTACCATTGGCGCGTTCGATGGGATTGCGCTGGTTTACGCTGGATGACCGCTGGTTCGATGCCTATGGCGATTGGAATCCGCGTCTCGACCTCTTCCCGAACGGCGCCGAAGATCTAAAGCAAATGAATCGCGCCATCCACGCGGCCGGAGGCCTCTCCCAACTTTGGTGGTATCCGCTCTGCGCTGAGGATGGACAAGGACAATGGGCAAGTCATCCATATACACACTCCCACATTTTGCAGCAACATCCAGATTGGGTGGTGTTGGACGAACAAGGAAAGGTTGCGCGCAACAATCGCCATCTGGCTATGCTCTGTCCAGCATTCCCTGCTGTACAAGAATATACCCTGGAGCTTGCCGAGCGCTTCATCGAAGAATGGGGCTTCGATGGCTTTAAACTGGACAACATTTACACGATGCCAGCTTGTCACAACCCCGCCCATGGGCATGCTAGTCCTCAGGATTCGATTCGCGCCTTTGGGGAACTTTATCGCCGTATCTTTGAGTTGACACGCCGGCTTCGCCCCGAGGGCGTCGTACAAATCTGTCCATGCGGTACGCCTCTGACGTTCCACCTACTCCCAGCAACCGATCAAACCGTAACAGCCGACCCGACATCAAGCGCTCAAGTGCGACAACGCATCCGCTTCTACAAAGCGCTTACAGGGCGCAAAGCTGCCGTCTTTGCCGACCATGTGGAACTCTCCGATAACGGAACAGATTTTGCCTCAGCGATTGGCACAGGTGGTGTGCCCGGCACAAAGTTCACTTGGCAAGTCCCCCCCAAGCGCGCCGCACACCTACAAGAAAACCCGCAACTCACTCCCCAAAAGCTAGAACTCTGGACGTTCTGGTTTGACCTGTATAACCGCCACCGCCTTGCTGAGGGCGAATATCTGCCTCTGTATGACATTGCTTTCGACTTTCCTGAAACGCATGTCATTCGCAAAGATGGTCATCTTTACTACGCCTTTTTTGCGGATAGATTCGATGGCGAGGTGGAACTACGCGGCTTGGCGCCTCAGCAGATTTATGCCATGGTCGATTATGAACACAAGCGCACCTATGGTCGGATCACAGGAGACAATCCTCGCTTGCATATAACCTTCTCACATCATCTGCTTTTGCAAGCGATTCCAATGACTTCAGACTTGTTCAACGAGTCTAATATGAAAGAACAATGACCTGAAAGCCAGGCACATCAATCCAACTCCAACTGATTACGGCATAACAGATATGCATACTCTAAACGAAATCTTCTCCCAACCTTGGACTTGGCAAAGGGCTCTCGAGGAAGCAAAGAGCGCCCTAGATTCCTGGCGGGCTTTGCTTAAGCCCGAACAGCCTATCGTCTTCACAGGGTGCGGCTCAACTTGGTATCTAGCGGAAATTGCAGCTGGTCTCTTCCGCCGTCTGACCGGCAGGCTTACAGTCGCCGTACCAGGAGGCGAGCTGTTACTCTATCCGCAAGATTGGCTAAGCCAAACATTCACCTCAAATGACCCTCTACCCACGTTGATTGCAATTAGCCGCTCAGGAGCCACCACCGAAACTGTACGAGCAGCCGAGACTTGGAAAGCTCGAGGGGGGACTGTGCTCGTAGTCACTAACTACCCGGATTCCCCATTAGTATCCCCTGCGGACGGCGGGCTGTTCTTGTCAGACGGACAAGAAGAAAGCGTCATCCAAACCCGTTCGTTTACTTCGATGCTGGTAGGCTTGAATGCCCTAGCCGCTTTGCTCGGCGAGCACACAGAGCTATGGAACAGCATGCAACGATTGCCACAAGTTGGAGAACATCTCATCCAAAGCTATCATCCTTTTGCTCAAAGTTTGGGGAGCAATCTTTTGTTCGAGCGTTTTTACTTCTTAGGCAGTGGCTTAAGGTATAGCCTGGCACGCGAGGCAAGCTTGAAGATGAAAGAAAGCTCACTGAGCCATAGCGAACCCTTCCCCTTCCTAGAATTCCGCCATGGACCCATGAGCATGGTCAACTCCCATACGATGCTCTTTGGAATGCTTTCCCAAGAGAATCGGCGTTACGAACAAGATGTTCTCCAGGAAATGCAAGCCCTGGGAGGCCACACCGTTTCACTGGGTGAAGGCGAGGCAGATATTCGCTTTGCCGCAGGTTTATCCGACCTGATCAATCTGGTTCTTTACCTGCCTGTGTTGCAAATGATCGCCGTCTATCGAAGCCTTGCAAAAGGACTGAATCCTGACCAACCGACTCATCTGAGTGCAGTTGTCAGGATGCAAATCTAATTTTGCACCTAAGGAGGCCACTAATGAAACACTTCTGGATATCTTTCTTTCTTGTCCTGGCTCTGCTCCTGAGCGCTTGTTCTCCTGGAGGAACCACCAATCAAGACTCAAACACCCCAGAAGGCACAGGT
>JANWWB010000076.1 GCA_025056515.1 Anaerolineales bacterium | reverse complement strand
TTGCTGCTTCGAGGAAATCCTTCTCCCAGGCAGCGATACACGGAGGTAACGCCTCGACTTCGACATCGTTTGCCCCTAGGAGTGCAGGCAGAGCGGTGGCCAATTCGGCTTTTCCGGCAGCGGCCGCGCGTTGCGGGAACTGGAGCAGGAAGGAACGCTCGGCTAGCGGCTCATCGGTGAGTACGGCAACCGCATTGGCGGCCATCCAGATGCTTTCCAGGTAGATTTGAAAGAGCCTTGGCCAAGTATCTTGTTGGCTAAGCAATTCTGTCCACAAGCTACGTGCATTTTGGGCGTTGCGGTGAGCGCGCGCTAAGATGTTCTCCGGGTCGTGGTAACGGTCGCGCACACCAGCCTGGATGAACTCAAAAAAGTGTTGTTGACCAGTATGTAATGGCAGAGGATCATATAGCTCAGGACCAAGCCAGGGGTCGAGTCGCAGTTCTTTGGGTTTATCATAGTCCGCACGGGCGTTGTGAACGATATCGAGGAAGAAACCGCCAACCAGAGGAATTGTCTCATGTTTCTGGGGAGGTCTCTCTTGATGCACGAGGACAATATCTACATCAGTCACGCCACCGAGAAACGGTTCCTTACGACGTAGCGAACCGGTCAGATACGCCGCAACTAGGTTCGGCTCGGTCAGAACCCGCTTTTGGACGGCCTCGCGGGCAACGCGTAGGAGCAGTTCGGGCGTGACGCGCATGAAAAACTCTCTCTTTATCCAGGAATGAGCATCGGTTGGTAGGGAGGCAACCCCAGGGTGGCGCGAATCCGGTTTTCGATGTAATCCAGATGTTCGGGATTGCGGACAAAGTCGAGAGGGTCGGTATCGATGGTGAGGACGGGAGTACTATCGTAGGGTTTGGAGAAGAATTCCTCGTAGGTGTGATTGAGGGTTTCTATGTAAGTGCGCTCGATATGGCGTTCGTAGGCGCGGTCGCGCATGGCTATTCGTTGCATGAGTGTGTCGGTGCTGGCACGCAGATAAACCAATAAGTCGGGCAAAATAATTTTTTCCGCCAGGGCTTCGTGTAGTTGGAAGTAAACGGCCAATTCATCGTTTTTGAGATTGATGCGCGCGAAAAGCGAGTCTTTGGCAAAGGTGTAATCTGAAATCAGCGGACGACCACGCGCTAGGATAGCCGGTACAGTGCGATGCTGTTGATGATAGCGACTCAACAGGAAGAAAATTTGTGTCTGAAAAGCATACCGCTCACGGTCGCTGTAGAAACTCGAGAGGAAGGGATTCTCCTCAAAGACCTCAAGAAGCAATTCCGCTTTGAAGCGGGGCTGCAACAGCCGGGCTAGGGTAGTCTTTCCAACGCCGATGACGCCTTCAATGGCAATATACATACGCGTTCCTCAAAACGAAGACAATCCAGAATCCCATCTAAGTTTCTGTGTCCTTTTCGTTAAGGATACCACAGACTATTCAAGTCTTCGAGGCGAATCAACACAGAGCCAGAGAACGTTTTCTCATAGAGAGTGGTTTATGGCTAGCCCGTTTTCAGCAACTTTCGATGAACAGGACATATATTTGGTAGTCGAAATACTTTCCCTCTGAACTCTTGGGTGCTTGCGCGTGTAGGCTTGTGTAGTTTTCTTGCTGGTGTTTAGGGGGCTACAAAAAGGTGGATTAGTCTCAAGAGTTCGATTGGCTTGAACGGTTAAGTTTTCCTTTTGACCAACCCCGACAAAAGTGTCTTCGAAAGAAAAGCAATCTTTCTGAAGCCGAAAATGTCCCTAGTTTAGCTGATTATTAGGTGCTATTTCTTTTGGCTGTCCCCAGCGCCTGCTCGACGAACTTGATCTGCCCGTCTTTCTGAAGTATCACTCCCTTACGCTCCGCTACTTGCTCTGCCCCCTGCGTCCAGCGATGCCCTGCTGCAACCGCAAGTGCCTGAAGTCCGGCGCGCCGCAACAATGCTGCCCGTTCCCAGGCTCGTTCCACATCCTGCCGATCCACAACCGCCGAGACCTCGACCGCCAACCAGACCTCGTCCACCCCAATCCGGGCGGCCCAAGGAAGATTGAGCCGACCCGACAGGAGCAAATCCAGCGCCAGCAGGTGGTCTAGTTCCTCTTCGCCAAGTTGCTCTTTCAACCTATCCCAGACTTCCTGCAAATCTACCACCTTCACGCGCGAGACGATCTTGCCGAAGAAGCTGAACGCCCGTTGTCGATACTG
>JANWWB010000391.1 GCA_025056515.1 Anaerolineales bacterium | reverse complement strand
AATATCTTTCCCGAAGTCTATGGCTCGGGCACTTTTCGCGATATTCATGTCAATGACGTCGGCCTGGTAACGGCTGTGGACGCAGAGGGACGTATCTATGAATACGATCTGAAAGGGATATTGCTCTTCGTCTTCGGAGCGCGCGACCAAGGCGATCAGCGCTTAGGTACCCTGCGCACTCCCTCAGCGATAGCACGCTATGGTGAAGACATCTATGTCCTCGACCAAGAGAAAAATGCCCTGGTGATCTACCGCCCAACCCAGTTTGCCCGCCTTGTGCATGAGGGAGTGCGACTTTATATGGAGGGCTACTATACCGAAGCGCGTCCTTACTTCGAGAAAGTGTTGCGCATCAACGGCTCCTTCATCATGGCATACCAGGCGATTGGCGATGCTTACTTCAAGGAAGGCAATTATGCCCGCGCTCTAGAGAACTACCGCTACGCCGAAGACCGCCTCGGTTACTCGCAAGCCTTCTGGGAACTGCGCAACGTTATCCTACAACGCTATTTGGGGACGGCGTTGCTTGTCCTCATCGGCTTGGTCATCGCTCAGAGCATTTTCAAACGCTTGGAGCGTCGCTATCGCTGGCTCGACCCGCTGCGCCGTCTACTCGCCGCCTGGCGCAAGACCCGTCTAGTAGATGATTTTCTCTTCCTCTTCCGCTTTATTAAGCAACCCGCCGATAGTTTCTATTACATCAAGAAGAACGAGCGCGGCAGCCTTACCTTTGCTTTGCTCATCTACCTTTGGGTGCTAATCGTACGCGTCCTAACCCCCTATGTGACCGGTTTTACCTTCAATCGATATGCCAATCCGAATGAAATCCACGCCGAGACGATAGTCGCTTACACCTTACTCGCCATCGTCCTTTGGAATTCGGCGAACTACCTCGTCTCGACGATTAGCGATGGCGAGGGCCGGTTCAGACATGTAGTCATCGGCTCAGCCTACTCACTTTTCCCCTATGCGCTTTTTGCTCTGCCGATCGCCCTTCTCTCGAATGTACTGAGCAGCAACGAAGTCTTCCTCTTCACCTTCTCCACCAACCTCATGTGGGCTTGGACAGGGCTGATGCTGGTCATCATGATCCAGGAAATTCACAACTACTCGTTCCAAGAGACCCTCCGTAACCTCCTTCTGACACTCTTTACGATGGGGATCATGCTTCTGACCAGTTACATTCTGTATGTGTTGTTCTTCCAGTTATTTGATTTTATCACCGCTATTGCGCGAGAAATCCGGTTGCGTTGAGTATGAATCGTTTCTGTTGTTCTCTCCTGTTGCTTTTTGCCTTCCTGAGCATTGCGGCACCAGTTCTAGCGGCTCCTCCCACCGAGGAAATCCCTGAAGGGTACGAGGTGATCGCCGAAAATGCGAATTTCCGACTTTACGTCCATCCCGAACGGTTGGCTTTCAAAGTTCTCGACAAACGTAGCGGCTACCTATGGCATTCCAACCTGGATGAGAAAAGCGAAGGTGATCGGCTCAATCGCGTCTGGACGGCTTTTGCCCAAAGCGGTGTAAGCATTGATTATCTTGATGCCAAGGCCAATGCCAAACGCGCATCACTCGTCAACGCCGAACACATGCTCACCATAGAGCGCTTGGAAAACGGCTTGCGCGCGCAAATCACCTTTGTCGAGCCAGCCATCTCGCTAGCGCTCCATCTTTTTTTGGAGGACAGCGGGGTACGGGTGGAGGTCCCGGCCGAAAGCATCCGAGAAGAGGGAGAATTTCGCCTAGGCATACTTCATCTCTATCCGTGGATGGGCGCCACACGCGGGGCGCAGGTGCGCGGCTATATGTTCATCCCGGACGGCTCTGGAACACTCATCGAATTTAGCGAACAGACCAAAGCCAAAAACATGTACTACGGACGGTATTACGGCCTTGACCTGGGCATGCTCACCACTTTACCTTTCGATCCATCTTCGCGCCGCCCCTATCCCATCTCCATGGCAGTGATCGGCATGGTCCATCAGGAAGGGAAAAATGCTTACCTGGCCATCCTCGAACGCGGCGCTTCCTATGCCGAAATTCAGGCACACCCGGCTGGCATTATCACCAACTTCAATTTTCTTTACAACGCCTTTATCTACAACGAAAGTTACTTCCAGCGCACCAGCCGTTCTGGTGATGGTGTGACGGTGGTCCAACCCCAGACCAACCAGTTCGACATCGTCCTACACTACCGTTTCCTGACCGGAGAAGAGGCCAGCTATGTCGGCATGGCCCGCAATTATCAGCAGTACCTGCTTGAAAAAGGCCAGCTACGCCGACAGACCATGCCGCAAGAGGGGATTGGCATCCGTCTCGAATTCCTAGGCGCCGAGCGAGAGCGGATTCTGTTCTGGAATCGTACAATACCGATGACAACCTTAGGACAGATGACTGAAATCCTTTCCCAGTTAGAGGTAGCCAATCCCCAAGTAATCTATTACGGCTGGCAACCCCAAGGCGCTTCGGCTCTCTTCCCCACCAGGCTCAAATTGGACAACCAACTTGGCTCCGTATCTGACCTACGCTCCTTGGCCGAGTCGCTCCAGCAGAAGGGCGGAAGTTTAGCGCTTTATTTTGATCCTATCGCCGCTCCTCGGGAAGAACAACGTTCCTTCTCCCGTTATGACCTGGCAATGTCTATCACCGGTGACTACATGAGCGGTTACCGACGCGGCAAAGCAAGCTTTTACTTCAATCAAAACTCCGCCAGCCATCACTTTGAAACTCTAACTGCAGATATCGCCGAAAAAGCGCCGCTGGGTCTAGCCCTCGACCATGTGAGCACTCTACTCTTTTCAGACTTCCGCCGCAACACCGTCCTCAACCGAGAAGAGAGCATCGCCCTCATGCAAAAGTGGCTAGGGGACAGCCCAATCCCCCTGGCTCTCTATACGCCGAACGATTATCTTTGGGCATATACCCATGCTTATTACGACATCCCTCTCGGCGATAGCGGCTATATCTACACTGCGCGTCCTGTGCCTTTCTTGCAAATCGTTCTCTCCGGTTACGTGCCGTATTATGGCGAGGCGCTCAACTTCTCCCCAGATGTACGCGGCGACCTTCTCCGTCATGCCGAATACGGCATCTACCCCTCGTTCTTCCTGACCTACGAGGAGACAGCCAAAATCCTACGAACGAACTCCAGCTGGATTTACGTTTCCACCTATACCCAGCTGGAAGCCGAAATTGAAGAGAGTTATGCTTGGCTGAACGCCCTATTAGCTCCGGCACAAGGCGCCAGCATTGTCAACCATCAAGAAATTAAGCCTCAAGTCTTCGCCGTGACGTATAGCAACGGTTGGCAGATTCTGGTCAACTATCGCGAGCAGCCTGTCACGGTGAATGGACTAACGATCCCCGCGCGAGATGCTATCGGCAGGGAGGTAAACCCATGAGCGCTTCTAGCCGACCTCGCTTTTCTATCCCCTATCGCGTCCGGCAAGCCCTCCAGGGCTACGGATTCGTCTCGATTTGGATCATCGGCTTCATCATCTTTACCCTAACTCCGCTTATCGAGACCTTCCGCTACAGCCTGAACAAAGTCATCGTTTCAGCCACCGGTATCGAATTGACGTTCGTTGGTTGGCAAAACTACACCCACGCTCTCTTCACCGATCCGACCTTTATCGAATTGCTGATCGAATATGTCATTGAAACACTCGTCTCCGTGCCGATTATTCTCATTTTCTCGATGATTATCGCCCTCTTCCTGAACTTAAAACTACCAGGAAAAGGGCTGTTCCGAACCATTTTCTTCCTGCCGGTGGTCATCACCAGTGGGCCGGTTATTCGGGAACTTGTCTCGCAAGGGGCGACATCGGTTCCACAAATTGCCTCCTCTCCCGCCGTGCTGGCATTCCTCGAACAACTGCCCAGAAGTCTGCGCACCCCGACCGAATATCTGCTCACCTCGTTCATTCTCATCCTCTGGTTCTCAGGCGTGCAAATTCTGATTTACCTGGCTGCACTGCAGAAAATTGACCGCAGCATCTATGAGGCTGCTGCTATTGACGGCGCCTCTTCCTGGGAAGCATTTTGGAAGATCACCCTTCCTTCGCTTTCCACCACCAACGTTGTGGTCGCCATTTACACCATCATTACCCTTTCCCATTTTGCCGAAAACAAGATCGTCCGTTACATCTATGCACAAACCTATGACATCAA
>JANWWB010000389.1 GCA_025056515.1 Anaerolineales bacterium | reverse complement strand
GCCTGGGCATCGGTGTTGATGGCGACAAACTCAACCCCGCGGATGCCCTCCTCAATCATCCGGTTGACGGCGTTCACGCCGCCGCCGCCAACCCCGACAACTTTGATGCGGGCAAACGATTCGATTTGATTGTTGCGAGCGTCCATACGTTCCTCCTTTTCGACTTGCCATGAGATTGTAGGTAACAAAAACATCTCACCCTGTCGCTCCAGCTCTCTTAGGGCAGGAGACGTTTTAGCCAATTCTTCAGGGGAGAAAGGGTATCTCCTGCGTCGCCGCGCGCACGGCGCGAGCGACCACGCGGCGAGAGACGGATGTTTTCCTCCGTCAGAGCAGCAGCCCAATACAATAACCCCACACTCGTGGAGTAGGCCGGACTGCGCAATTGATCGACCAAACCAACCAAGTTCTCCGGTTGTGCAATCCGAACCGGCAAACCAAGCACTTGTGATGCTAAGGTGCGAATACCAGGCAAAGCGCTCGCCCCACCGGTAAGCACCATACCTGCCGGTAGAAGCCCATCGTACCCTGAGCGCTTGATTTCCTGCAAAGCTAGTTGAAAAATTTCTTCCACGCGCGCCTCGATGATATAGGCTAAGTCTTGTCGGCTGAACTCAACAGGCTGTTCTTCCCCAAACGTGCGCAGGGTGAAGTACTCTTCTGCACCGACGCCCGATCGCAGGGCGAAGCCGTACTTTTTCTTGACCTCCTCGGCTTGGTCAAGCGGTAAACGCAATCCAGCAGCAATATCATTCGTAATGTGATTCCCGCCCACTGCCAGCACCATCGTGTGCCAGACCTGACCATCGACGTAAATGGCTAGGTCGGTCGTTCCCCCACCGATATCACAGACCACAACGCCCATCTCGCGTTCGGCATCGGTCAAGACCACCTCACCCGAAGCCAATGGATTGAGGATAAAGTGCAACACCTCCACGCCGGCTGCGGCAACGCATTCGCGTAAGTTCTGCACAGTCGCCTGCGCCGCTGTGATGATATGTGTCTCCACTTCCAGCCGATAGCCATGCATGCCAATCGGCGTACGGATGCCGTCCTCGCCATCCACCACGTAACCGCGCGGGATGATATGAATGATCTCACGATTGTGTGGAATGGCAACCGCCCGTGCCGCATCCATGGCACGTTCAACATCAATATCGTCAATTGCCTCGCCTGCCACCGCCACAACCCCGCGGCTGTTGACCGAAGAAACATGTGCCCCAGCCAAGCTAACCAACGCCCCGGTAATTTCCACCCCTGAGGTCTGTTCCGCCTTACGCACCGAGCGGCTGATGGCCTCCGAGGCCGCACCAATATCAACAATGACTCCCTTCTTGATTCCCTGCGAGGGTTCAATCCCAACACCCAAGATGCGGATGGCTTCTTCCTCCACCCGTCCCACCAGGGTACAGATTTTTGTCGTTCCGACATCAATCCCAACAACAATCTCGTCCATAGGCTTCCTATCTGTATACAGGAGCGTCCAGATACTTCATGCTCACCACAAGCGGCTGAATCCCGCTTTGGAGCAATTGCTGAATAAGCGCTTCATAGAGCACCAACTTTTGAGGCATTTCCTCTGCATTTTGACCAAAGTAGACCACCCAGCCGCGCGGGTCCTGCCAACCGATGCCGTACTTTGGGTCATAGACCATCGGGATACCCTTAGGTGCATAAGGTGCCACCTGAAGGATGCTCCGTACCAGCGAAGGATCAAGCAAACGTTGCTCATAGGCTGGAGCTGTCGGGTCATGCGGAACCTGGAGTGGAACGCCGTTAGCCATAACTTGTACCAGGTTGGCAACATTCCCGCGCGGTTGAAAAGCAAACCCTTGGGCATCGACCCACGTGAGGGCGTTGTTCTGATACCAAGCAATCACCGGTGTCCGTTCCGCAATCGTCACCCGCACCCGGTTCGGGAATGCCACCTGTACTTGCACCGATTCCAGCTCAGGATAGGCCAAACGCAAATTGCTCTCCATAACTTCGGGCACAGCTTTGAAGATCGGTTCACCAATGATACCCAAAACAGCATTGATTTCCTGAACGCCTAAACGCTGATGACCAATCACCTCGGCCGAGACCACACGAAAGAGACTTGCATTCCACAAGACGAAGAGCAAGGCCAAAAGCACCAACGTCAGAAAACCGGAAACCAGACGTCTGTCCGACCAATCGATCGTTGGCAGGCCGATCGCCGGGGCGCGTACTTGGGTCTGACCGAGGGTAAACGCAAGATCGTAGGAGCGAGCGCGTACATTTGTACGACTATGCGACGCCTGGCGCGATACACCAGGGAGATAGATGGAGTGTGCCTGGCGAGCACGCCTCCCGCTTGTGCGGGAGACAGCTGCCGAGGTCTGTTCCGGTTGTTGCTTCTGACGACGCTGACGGACAAAGTCGGCGCGCGTAAAAGTCGGTTTTTGGTTCGTCATGCGTTCCTCCGAAAACGGCGCTCGGTTCGGTCACGGTCGGCTTTGCGTTCCAGCGCCAACTCGATGAGACGGTCGATCAATGCCGGGTAAGGCAGCCCACTTGCTTCCCAAAGCTTGGGATACATGCTGATACTGGTAAAGCCGGGGATGGTATTGATCTCGTTCACCCAGACTTGCCCTGTCTCACGTTCTAGGAAGAAATCCACGCGCGC
>JANWWB010000385.1 GCA_025056515.1 Anaerolineales bacterium | reverse complement strand
GTCATGACAGTGGGAGGATATTCGTCTTTTTGAATGTGATTATGGCAACAAATGGCGTCCAACCTTGGACGCCAATCCAACAGCCTTTATTCCAGATTTTCCAAGTCGGCCAAATCCTGACGTCGCCCAGAAGCGCGCTTGTTCTGTTTGAGATGCTCCAGACTGATAAATAGCACAGTGACCCCCTCGATTTCCACCTCCACGCGCGCCGGGTAACATGCGCCAAACTCCACGCCTGGCAGAGAAGTCAGCAGGTCAATGCGGCACGGCGGGTAGCCCAGTTGGATAATCTGGTCCGGTTCGAGGAAATCTCTTTCTCGCAAGCCTAGGGGAGCGAACCCGAATTGTTCGAGTGCCTTCAGCAGGCGGGCGGCGTTTTCGGGGGTGCGCTCTATCCAGATGTCCATACCCTCGGTGTAGCGCGGATAACCATGCAGCGCCACTGCGTAGCCACCTATCCCTAGGTAGCGCACCTGATTGGCCTTTAATGACTGCATAAACTCTTTGAAATCCGGATTCAGCATCTTGCTTCCGTTGAATCTCTTCCAAACACCAAACGCTCCATATAGGAGCAGGAACGCCAATAGGCGCGTTGTTTTGTTTTGCGCCCAAGCGTATTTAGAGAAGGATAGGCAGCCGTCATGCGTCCCACCGAAAGCAGGGTATACCCGGACAGGGCACGCAACGCCAGGTGGATGCTTAGCCTCCGGATTTCAGCCGGAGCGTTGAACGCCAAGCGCACACCGCCGTAGAGCAGGACGGCGATGAGCAGCAAGACCACGGCATCGCCCCAGATGAAGAAACGCTGCATTCGTTCTTTGGGTAGGAGTAGGTTTTCGAAGGTCCCATGCTGTCTCCTGGTCATGTCACCTGAGATGGCCTTCTTCCGCCGATGCAAACCTTTCCTATTGCATCATAACAACCGGAACTTTGCATTTTTCAACACGGTGTCACAGAACAATGCGAAACGTTAAGGCAACGAATTGGGTTTATTTACAATGAACGAAAAGGTTGACGATTGTTCCTAATTCAGAAAATGAGGGAAAAGATGGTTCGTTTAGTTCGTGTCCTAGCAGTGGGTCTCTTGGTGATTCTATGCGCGCCTCCTCTACTTTTTACCATTGGTCCAACCAGGGAAGCTTTTCAACAAGGCGAGGTGCCATCAGGACTGGTCACCCTAATCATCGGCGGGACAACTTCCCTGCTCACGTTTTGGCTGGCATTGCAGATCGGAATAGGACGTAGCAGTGTCGGGTGGGCATTGCTCCGCTGGTTGATTGCTATCCTTGTCGGATTTTTCGGTTTTGCTGTCTCTGGCCCAGAGGATCCGAGCTGGCCTTTTAAGCTTCCCACCGCTCTGCTCACTGCACTTTCACTTCTGCCCTTTTTCTTTTTCCCAGAACAAATCCGTGGCTCAAAGCCTCGAGCGGTAGGAGCACTCATCTCTCTGGCCTTTGCACTAGGGGGATTGTTGCTGACACTCAGTTTTGGTCTTTTGATTATGCTAAATGCGCAAGATATGTTGCTTTTGTTTCCTAACATTTTGCCCTTGGTTGTGTTCTTGACCGTTTTGACAATAGGTTTTGTGGTTCCACCACGTGCTGGGACGAGGTGGTTGGCCGGAATGACGGCGGCTTGGATGACAGTTGCTTTGGCGGTTTACAGGTCATTCTTGACTTATTACGTAATCGGCGAAATCATAGCGTCCCCAAGCCTGTTTGCAGGGTTTGGCTTCATAGTTGTTCCTATAACGGCGATTCAACCGCTCTTCTTCCTACTGTTAGCGTTTTTCTTACTTCTCCCGAAACAGAGCCAAACTGCGCCGTTTCTCTTCCTCTTGAGCGCTCTCTTCGGAGGTATCAGTTGGTATTGGATATTGAGTTTGATGGGACAAAACGCGCCAGCAGGCCCAGAAGTTGAGTTGGAGGGTTTGCTTTTGTTGATTGTTTCGTATTTACCAGAGCTGCTATCAGGCTTCTTGGGAATTGTGTTGTTCTCCGTCAATTGTGTCTTGGCTCGTGTTAAGCGATAAGTCTGACGAATCCTCCCTTAAAAGATCACTCCCCTCATCAAGACCATACTTACCCGAGCCAAAACACGACGCGTACGACAAACAAACGCTTCTGCTCTCCTTCTCTTCTCAGGACACTACCTTTCCGCAAGACCATCATGGGCGAGTTACTTCGATGCGACTCAGCCAATCGCCGACGAGAAGAACAAGCACTGCACCCAGCGTCGCCGGTCCGGCATGGAGAGGGCCAATTTCAAAGAATCTCCATTCCAAAGCAGCCGCCAAAAAATGCCCACTCCAAAATCCAAGCCAAGCGAAGAGGAGGTAAAGAACAAGTCGGCGTAGGCTTCCTCCTTTCCAGACATGAAAAGCCGCACCATAGGCAGATGAAAGCACAATCCCAAAAAGAAGAGCAGGAAGAGTCATGGCAACTTCTAAGTCTAGTAGAGGATCTGAGGTTTCGGACCTAGGTTCGGGCATCTGCGTTCTTTCACCACAGCGACAGCGCGTTGTAAGGTCTTGGTATTCTAGATGTTCTGTC
>JANWWB010000015.1 GCA_025056515.1 Anaerolineales bacterium | reverse complement strand
AAGGGAGAGCAAGCGAAGGGCGAATTCCTGTTCGCCTAGAGCGATGGAAGGCGACCAACAGATTATAGAGCAAACCATAAGCGCCGACCGCGCTCAAGGCGAAGATCAGGGCCAGCATCAAGTTGTGTGCTACAGCGCCTGAGACAGAACTCGCCCGCGCCAGCATTGCCGTCAAGACATAACCAAAGTAGTAATACGAGATGGCATAGCCCGATAACCAAGGATCATGCGGAGGAAAAATCGGAGCACGCAGGATGGCGTTGATGAAGGCCAATTCCATCGTCTTCTCGCCGCCAGCAGTTTCAATATTCGGATTCGAGGCACGCACAAACGTCCAGACCGCAAAAGCCAGAAAGAAAAGCGTTTCAACGGTGAAGACAAACTTACGGTTCTCGTGCAACCAATCCCAAAGCAGACGCAGCAAAGAAGCGGGCGAGCGACCAAGCGCCAGCCTTATGCCACCGATGAGCAGCAAGAAGGCAACGAGCAAGCCCCCAGGCGTGTTCGGCAAGACTCCCAAGACACCCAACAACCAAAAAAGATATCCCCACACGAACAAACCCAAGGCACGCGCTAGGGTATAGCCGCGATCGGCCAGGGAAGGAAAAAGCCTCCAGGCAAGCGGAAAGGTCACACAGCCAAGCAAAGTGATGAGAAAATACCAGGATAGAAATGTAAGCATGTCGAGCCTTCGCCGAGCACCGTAGAAATTTATGTAAGAGATTTAACCATGCGGTAGAAGCCCACTCCGTGTCCAATTTCGGGGACGGGGAAGGTGTAAGTCGTTTCAATCTGATACCCATGCCGCCGGTAGAGATGGACAGCAGGGTTATCGCGCGCCACCAAGAGGGAGCACTTGCGCAATCCGGCAGCACGCGCCTGGATGTCCATCTGCTCCAACAGCCACCCCCCTAGACCTTGTCCTTGATATTCCGGCAAAACGCCTAAATTGCTCAAGTAAAACTCATCGCGCCTGGCCTCCACAAGATTGCCGTAGGCGCGTTGCCGACGCACAATTCGCCAAGTAGCCGTTATGCCACAGATCCCCAGAAGTTGCAGAGCGGTGATGACCTCCATCAAAAACAGTTTGCGTCCCGGATAGGCCAATAAGAGACCAACAGGGTATCCATCCATCTCGGCCATCTGACAAAATTGCCAAGAAAATCGGTTACCACGGCGGAGATACAAAGCCGTCATCACCTGGTCCGCAGATAGGCCCGCCTCCTGTCCGAAAAGCCAGTCCATCTCTGCTCCCATCGAGAGCCGAATCAACGTCACAGCAAGATGAGAATCGGCCAGGACTGCAGGACGAAGAGAAAAACGTGCGTTCATAGTGGCAAGCGAGGGAATGAGCCATCTGCTTCGGGAAGCAACTCCAAGACACGACGTACTGCCTCCAGGTTGAGCGCGCCGTACAAGTGCGGAAAGCGTTCTTGCAATGCTTCCCCGGCGCTATCCGGTGAGAGTGCGCCAGCAGGCGCTTCCCAACGCACAGGCGCTTTCAAGGCCTCGACCTCAACCTCCAGAAGCAAGAGGGCTTTTGCGCCGCGATAGAACGCATTTGCAACCCGCAAAACCTGTTCAGCGGTTGAGAAGTGAATAAATCCTTCCTTGGTCAGCGAAGCAGGGACATAGCAGCCTCGCCTTT
>JANWWB010000379.1 GCA_025056515.1 Anaerolineales bacterium | reverse complement strand
CAGGTCGGTTGCGCCGATTTGCAGATTGAAAGAGCCATCGTCGTTCATCTTAATCCACGCTCCACCCATGTCCAAGTAGGGGATAGCCGTGCCTTGCATCACCAAGGCAGCGCCAATCCCTTTCCTGCATGATGGACGTAGGACGGACGGTCTGTTATCGATGGTCGATCGTCCAGTGTGCCAGGCCTCGTTGCCAAACTTTTCGTCCCAGCCGATGGCTGCCTTCCCCTGTCGGACACATTCTTCCAATCCAACCGTATGGATGACCTCTGGTCGAGGCTCGCGGCCTTCGTTCCAGGCGGTGCTGAAAGGATGATATTCGCCCGAACGCAAGGCGTTCTTGAGCCGGAATTCCAGCGGGTCCAGGCCCAAGGCACGGGCGATTTTCTCCATGTGGCGCTCTACCGCCCAGAAGCCTTGTGGCACGCCGTAGCCGCGGTAGGCCCCGGCAGGTGGTGTATTCGTGTAAACTACATCGGCGTAGAAACGAATGTTGGGCGCCTTGCGATAGGGTCCATCGCCGACGTAAAGGGCCATGGCTTTGTGGCCGGTGTTGCCGGTTACCGTTAAGGCATGACAGCCATACGCTCCGGTGTCGGAAAGGACGCGCATTTCGTTGGCGGTGATTGTCCCATCACGCTTGACCCCTGTCTTCAGCCAAATTTTCATTGGGTGACGCGAGCGGGCGGCGTAAAACTCCTCTTCACGTGTATACTCGTAGAGCACCGGTCGTCCGGTTGCAATCGTCAGATGTGCGGGGATATCCTCGATGAGCACTTCCTGCTTGCCGCCGAAGCCACCGCCAATGCGTGGTTTGATCACGCGAATCCGCTTGACCGGAAGTCCTAGGAGGGGAGCCACCATCCGCCGGACATGGAAGGGCACTTGTGTCGAAGTTCGAATCACAAGGCGGTCATCAGCGTCCCAGTAGGTTAATGCTACATGCGGTTCGATGTGCGCTTGCTGGACTTTGGGGACTTCATACACACTTTCGAAGATTTCATCGGCTTCGGCAAAACCTTTCTCCACATTCCCAATGTCAATTCGGATTTCGGCTGCTAGGTTGCGTTTGGGGTCGCACGCCGCGAAGGGGACGTACTCCGGCTCATCGTGGATGACCGGTGCGCCTGGCTTCATCGCTTCCTCTTTGTCGAGCACTGCTGGGAGTACCTCGTACTCAACTTCAATCAGGCGCAAAGCTTCTTCAGCGATTTCTGGTGTCTCGGCGGCGACGAATGCCACTCGGTCCCCGACAAAGCGCACTTTATAGTCTAGCGAGAAGGTGTCCAATGGCCCGGGGATGGGATGACTTTGACCGGCGGTCGAGTAGACGACACGCGGAATGTCTTGCCAAGTGAGCACGGCGGCGACGCCGGGTAAGGCTTTGGCTTTAGCGGTATCAATTCGCTTGATTATTGCGTGAGCGTGCGGCGAGCGGAGCACCTTTGCATACAGCAAGCCGCGAATCGGGTAGTCTACTCCAAGTAAGTCGGCGGCGAAGGCCGGTTTCCCCTGGGCCAACTTGACGGCATCTACTTTCTTCTCTGGCTTCCCTACTACTTTCCATCCATCTGTCTGGGGTGCAACCACTATCTTCGGCGCGGCCCGCACTTGGGTTATGACTCCGCCTGCCCCAACTGGAGCCTCCGGCGAGGTTTCTGACGGAAAATGCGCATCGGACCATTCACGAGGGATGGTGAATGCTTCGCGGTTTAGGTCTGGTGGTGTTTCTCCTCTCATGATTGCAGCTGCCCGCAGGATCGCTTGCACCGGTTTCACATATCCTGTGCAGCGGCAGAGCACGCCGGAGATAGCCTCACGCACCTCGGCTTCGGTGGGACTCGGGTTGCGGTCGAGCAAGGCTTTGGCTGCCAGGATTTGCGCTGGGGTGCAGTAGCCGCATTGAATAGCACCACATTCGATGAAGGCTTGTTGAAGTGGATGTAGTCCGCCAGTTTGTTTCCAGCCTTGCTCCGGGTGCTCACCGAGGGCTTCGAGCGTCACAATCCGGTGACCTTCCGCCTGCGCAGCCAACATGACTACCGCGTTGACCGGACGACCATCCAGCAAAACGGTATCTGCTCCAGAGTATCCATGTTCATCCCCAAACTTGACCGAGTGAAACCCCAACTGTCGTATGGCGGTCAGCAAGGTCGTGTGGGGTGGGCAATTGAGCGAGTAGTCTTTGCCATTAATGTGAAGAGTGACGTGCATGATGCCTCCTGATATCGTAGGATAACTCGCACAGGTCTCTTCATAAAGAAGATCTCGAAGACCAAAGACCGTTTGTTCCTTATTCGGTACAATTCACAGACTGCGCTTGATATTCGATTTTGATTTCTAGTATGCCAAAGATCAATACGCTTTTTAAGGTTTTATAGGCAACTTGACCTTTGTTGAGCATGCCTCGCTATGTGTTGACGTTTTTTCCGTTTTTTTTTGCACTTGGCCGACAGGGGGAGAACCTACGCATGCATCGCCTTGTGTTTGGATTTCGATCAGTAGATTGCTTTTCTTCTCAGCGCAATTTGCTTGGCGTTGGATAGGATAACCACGATAGTAAGCTGGTCTGGTAAGCGACGAAAGCGTGATATGTTCTTGTGCAACGCTATGATTCCCGAATCGTTTTCAGGCATCGCTTTGCCAATGTCACAGCTACCTGACGCCGATATTCGGACGAGGCCCATTCATCGTCTGCGTTGTAGGCAGCGTTGCGGGCGGCGGGTTCGAGGCCGGTGGCATCGCTCCCATCCATGGCCACGGTGGGCGAATTTCCCCAACCGCCAAGCACAAGCCGCGTCCGTCCTGAAGGCCACTGCGCCAGAGCGGCGCATAGGATGGGACGATCGGCCGGTGTGCGTGCAACATACTCGAAGGCCAGTTTTAGATTCAGGGGGATTTCGATTGTTGTGATGAGTTTTCCGCGCAGTTGTTCTTCCCGCAGGGGTAAGAGGTCTCCCAGATGCATTAAAACAGGTTCGCCGCCTGCAATCGAGCAGCGAGCATCTAGAGCTAGCATCGCCGTTGCAAATGACGAACGACCGTCGCAGGCTATCAAGGCCCCAGCGACGGTCGCCGCATTCCGCAGGTTGAGTGGCGCTTCGAGCTTGATTGCGCTTTGAAGTGCCTTGGGCAGCGCATCGAATTCAAGCAGGGATTGAAGCGTCACAGTTGCGCCAATTTCGAGTTTGTTTCCCATTTTGTCAAGTCGATTGAGGCCGAGTCGTTGTAAGTCAACCACCTCAAAATCTATCTGGCGTTGTTGGGTAAGCCATGTTCCTCCGCCAAGTGGTCGGACGCCGGGACGGGCAAGTAGTTTGAGGGCTTCTTCGAGCGTGTGGGGACGATGGTATTCGGTAATCATAGGGCAACTCCTCTCAGGGTGACATTGGTATTATACAAGATGTCTGACAAGATGGTAAGTCAGATTTTGGCGGATACTCAGATCCCTAGGATGGAGTGCGCTTTGTCTCTTAAGGGGGGATCTGCATAAAGTTCTAACTTGCATGCCGATGGAGATTTCTAACAAAACGTTTATAAAAAAGTCCACAAAAGCAGTTAGAATTTGTCCAAACAAGATAAAAATAATCCAAATTGCTAGAATGAAAGGAGAGAGTATGTACGACTTTCAAGGAAAAACTGCTCTTGTAACCGGAGCTGGCTCCGGGATTGGTCGCTCGGTGGCTGTTCACTATGCGCGCTATGGTGCCAATGTGGTGGTGTCAGATGTCAACGATGCCGGTGGGCTAGAGACAGTTGAAATGATTCGCAAGGCAGGTGGTGTTGCAGAATACTTCCATGCGGATGTTTCCCAGCCTGCCGACAACGAAGGGTTGGTCAATTTCGCTCTTGAGAAGTTTGGCCGTCTGGATTTCGCTTGCAATAATGCTGGTATTGCTGGTGAGCAGAATCCAACAGGAGCGTACAGCATTGAAGGTTGGAATCGGGTGATTAGTATCAACCTGTCTGGGGTGTTC
>JANWWB010000324.1 GCA_025056515.1 Anaerolineales bacterium | reverse complement strand
CCCAACAGGTCTAAAAGAAGCGTTATAATTCGAAGTGGAGGTCCATATGACATTGGATGCAAACGTTCTAAATCGCTTATTGATTTTTCAACGGCTCGAATTAACCGAGCATTTTATTTATTCGAGAATTGCCAAGAGCATAAAGGACGATCAAAATCGTCAAATTCTCGAAAAAATCGCCGCAGATGAACTCCATCATGCCCGCATGTGGCAGGAGTATACGGGGCAAGAGGTCAAGCCGAATCGCTTGGCGATTTGGTTTTACACACTGGTCAGTCGTCTTTTTGGGTTTACGTTTGCGGTCAAGTTGATGGAGCTGGGGGAAGAAAAAGCGCAAGGGAATTACAGCGAGTTGCAAAATGTCATCCCGGAAATTGAGCGCTGGATTCAAGACGAAGACGCCCATGAACAGGCATTGCTCGGAATGCTGGATGAAGAACGGCTGCGTTATGCGGGTTCGGTTGTTCTTGGGCTGAACGATGCCTTGGTGGAGCTGACCGGTGCGCTGGCCGGCCTAACCCTGGCTTTGCAGAATACGCGCTTGATCGCCCTATCTGGTTTGATCACCGGCATAGCCGCCTCTCTTTCGATGGCTGCTTCTGAGTACCTTTCGACTCGTTCGGAAGATACGCAAAAACAGCCAGTGCGAGCGGCGGTGTACACTGGCATCGCCTATATTTTGACGGTGGCCTTGTTGATTTTGCCTTACTTGCTGTTCTCTAATTACTATCTGGATTTGGCCATTTCACTGACGACCGCTGTCTTGATTATTGCGGTATTCAATTACTATATTTCCGTTGCCCGCGAGGAGCCCTTCCGCAAGCGTTTTGTTGAGATGGCCGGCTTAAGCCTAAGCGTGGCGGCGTTTAGCTTCGGCATTGGTTATCTCATCCGCCTCTGGTTAGGGGTTGATATTTGATGCCGCGACTCTTCCGCTCCGTGAAACGCTTCTTTTGGTTGGCGGCTCTGGTTTTGCTGGTGACCATTCCAATCACCGGTGTTCTCTCTGCCGCGCTTCATTGGCGCGGCGTTTGTTCTGACCTGCACGGTGGCAATGTTCCCTGCTCATGGGGACGATTTGCCATTGGCGAGATGTTCTGGGCATCCTTTTTGTTTATCCCTTTCCTGTTTGTGGCAGTGCTCGTGCATTTGGGGATGGCCCTGATGGAGTTTCTTGTCATGGGCTGGCGGAGTATCCTAAAAAGGTGGCGTGAGTAATTGTAGGATGAACGGCGAAACGCAACACGAACTGACAACAGGCATGGAGTGAAGAAATGGGCCGGAAAATGTACCTCGGGAGACTGTATGATTTGAATCAGGGCAAAGTAACCAACCAACCTTTGCTCTACGATCCCGATAACTTAACCACCCATGCTGTCGTGATGGGCATGACCGGTTCGGGCAAGACCGGTTTGTGCATCGGCTTATTAGAGGAAGCCGTGCTCCAAGGAATCCCCGCAATTGTCATTGACCCAAAAGGTGACCTGACGAATCTGTTGCTACACTTCCCCGACCTTGCGCCACATGACTTTCAACCATGGCTCGACCCTGAAGCGGTGCGCCGTCAGGGGAAGACGCTGGAGCAGGCGGCGGTAGAAACTGCACAGACCTGGCGAGAGGGACTTATCTCATGGGGCATCGGTCTCGACCGCGTGCAGGCGCTCAAGAAGGCTGCTCAGTTTGCCGTCTTCACCCCGGGCTCGGATGCGGGCATTCCGGTTAGCGTCCTGGCTTCGCTTTCTGCACCTAGCCCTCAGGGGCCGAGCAGCCGTGAGGCTCTGACCGAACGGATTAACAGCACGGTGACGGCTCTCCTAGGTTTGGTGGGTTTTAACGAGATAGACCCGCTCAGCTCACGCGAACATATTTTGCTGGCAAATATTTTCCAGGCGGCTTGGAGTCAGAATCGTCCGTTGGATTTAGCCGAGTTGATTGTCCAGATTCAAAATCCACCCTTCGAGAAACTAGGTGCATTTCCCGTGGATTCTTTCTTCCCACCCAAAGAGCGGTTGACTTTGGCGTTTCAGTTGAACAACATGCTCGCCGCTCCTTCCTTTGAGCTCTGGAGAATTGGACAGCCACTTGAGATTCCTTCTCTGCTCTCCACACCGGATGGACGTCCGCGCGTCTCAGTTTTTTACATTTCGCATCTCTCCGAGCTTGAGCGGATGTTTTTTGTCACGTTACTTCTCTCGGCCGTGGAGACCTGGATGCGTGCCCAACCCGGCTCGGCCAGTTTGCGTGCCTTGCTCTACATGGATGAAATATTCGGCTACTTGCCTCCGCAGCGTAACCCGTCCTCCAAGGGTCCCTTGCTGCGGATGCTCAAGCAGGCACGTGCCTTTGGGGTGGGACTTTTGCTGGCCACGCAAAATCCGGTGGATGTGGATTACAAAGGCCTTTCCAATGCCGGCACGTGGTTCATCGGCAAATTGCAGACCGAACAAGACAAACAGCGCTTGCTGGATGGTCTTGAATCGGCGGCAGGCGACACTCTCAACCGCGCGGATTACGACCGCCTGATTTCCGCTTTGGGCAAACGAGTCTTTCTCATGCATAATGTCCATGAGAAAGCGCCGATCCTGTTTCAGACACGCTGGGTAATGAACTTCTTGGCTGGCCCATTGACGCGGGCGCAAATCCCGGCACTCAACCGGCTAGCAGGCGCGGCTGACATGACGCCTGTCTCCTCGGGTAGGGAGGTTGGCGCGGCGCCGCTTGCTCCCGCCGATGATTCAGCTTTGGTCGAGTCAGAGCCGACTTTAGGTCAGAGACTGTATTCGGCTTCAGCAGACGTACCTCGAATTCGACCAACGCGCATGGCGAGTCAGTTGCGTCCGGCTATCCCGCTTGGTGTGGGGGAGTATTTTCTCCCTCTTCATCTGAGTTTGGCTCGCGCAGCGGATAGAGCGGGTGTTTCTCTGCCTGCTGGTACAGTGGCGCAGATAGTGTATCGGCCAACTCTCCTGGCTTCAGCGCAAGTACGTTTTTATAATCCGAAATATCAGTTG
>JANWWB010000169.1 GCA_025056515.1 Anaerolineales bacterium | reverse complement strand
GTTGGCGCAGCCGGTCAATTTTTGGATGAATTACTTGCTCAGGCAGGTTTAAAGCGTTCGGATGTTTGGATTGGGAATGTGGTGAAATGTCGTCCACCGGGCAACCGAGACCCTCTCCCTGAGGAATTAGCAGCGTGCGATGAGTATCTGGAACGCCAAATTGCAACCATCAATCCAAAAATTATCATCACCTTAGGGCGGTATTCGATGGCTAAATTTATGCCTGGTGCAAAAATCAGCGCTGTGCATGGCCAAATGCGCCGTGTCGGCGGGCGCTTTGTGATAGCCATGTTTCATCCGGCGGCGGCGCTTCATCAGGTCTCGCTCAAACCGGCTATTCTTCGCGATTTTGCAGCGTTACCTAAGTTGCTCGAGCAGGCGCGTGCTGCCTTGCAACAGGCAACGCCTACCTCTCCGACGACAGACTCCCAACCTAAACCGAAAGAGCAGCCGAAACAACTGAGTCTCTTCTGAGATGTCGAATTGGAATGTGATCGGCCACGAATGGGCGGTGAATCTCTTGCGCAGGCAACTTCTGCGTAAGGCGTTCAGCCATGCCTATCTCTTCACCGGCCCGGCCGGGGTTGGACGTCGGACGTTAGCGTTAGGGTTTGTCCGCGCATTGGTTTGCCCGCAGCCGCCTGAACCGGGTGTTCCTTGTGGTGTTTGTCGTACTTGCCGTCAAATTGAGGCGATGCGATATCCCGATTTGGTCATCGTCCAGGCTGAAAAGGAGGGTGGTGTCTTGCGGGTAGAACAAGTGCGCGAAGTCCGTCAGTCTCTCGTCCTCAAACCGTATCAGGGAGAGTATCGCTTTGCACTCTTTTTGCGGTTTCACGAAAGCAATCCTAGTGCAGCGAATGCCTTGCTTAAGACGCTGGAAGAGGCTCCCTCACATGCTATATTGCTTTTGACGGCTGACACCCCTGAAGCACTTTTGCCGACCATAGTTTCGCGTTGCCAAGTTGTTCGCTTACGCTCGTTGCCGCTCCAAACGCTTGAGACTGCTCTGCGCGAGCGTGGTGCGACCCCGGAACAAGCGCGTTTGTTGGCGCATCTCTCGGATGGACGTCCAGGTTTGGCTTTGCGCTTTTTGGCAGATTCTTCCTTACTTGACTTTCGCCGTCAGCGCTTAGAAGAATTGCGCGATCTGCTTGGGAGCTCGCGTGTGGAGCGTTTTGCCTATGCTGAACGCCTAAGCGACCGTCGGCATGCTGAGCGGGAACGCTTGCGCGAGACCTTAGCGTTGTGGTTGACCTGGTGGAGAGATGTGATGCGGATTGCGTCGGGGGCATCGATTCCGGTTGTCAATCTGGAGTATCGATCTGACCTCGAAACTCTGGCGGCGCAGTTGGGGGTGGCAGGGGCGCGTCATTTGGTTGTTCAAGCTGAACGTGCGATCCGGCAGCTGGATGCGAATGTCAACCCTCGTTTATTGACCGAGGTGGTGTTGTTAGATTGGCCGCGCCTGTGACAGATGCGAGCGTCTTTTTGTGTAGCCATCATATTGTTTGCTTTCTTTTTGACGGCGTGCAGTACTTCACTAACCCCAACGCCGTCTCTCTCTGCCGTGCCCTCCCCTTCTCTTTCTCCGACCGCTTTTCCCTCGTTTTCACCCACTCCTGTTGCTACCCCAACTCCCACGCTCACGCCCGAACCCGAGTGGTATCGCCCCCTCGATGAGCGCTATGCCCGGATGGAATATCGTTATGGCCTGGTGACCAATCCACGCGCGCGCGTATATGCGACTCTGGACGATGCGCTTAAGCGAACTGGAAATTTCGGTTATTTACGCACGGCTCCAGCCTATGTATCGGTGGTCGGTGAGGCTGAACGCGAGGGACGCAAGTTCTATGCTGTGTATTACGGCTGGATGGAGGTCGGAGAAGTACAACTGATTTCTCCGTCGACCTTTCGCGGGGTTCTTCTCACTCGGCCGGTAGACTTCCGCTTTGGTTGGGTTTTGACCGAGATGCAGTCCACCAATCGCTTGGGCGAGCCGGTACACACGTATCGCCGCTATGATGTTGTGCACGAGGTTTCGGTAGCCGAACCTCGTCCGGGATGGTTTGCCGTTGGGCCGGACGAATGGTTGCCGGAAGAGGCACTGGCTATCACCCGCGCCGCAGTCCCTGAAGATGCCAAGGCTTGTCGTTTTCTCTACGTTGACCTGGCCGAACAGACGCTGCGCGTCTATCATGAGTGTCGACTGGTTTTTGCTACGCTGGTTTCAACCGGCCGTGAAAAAGGTTGGACCTTTCCGGGGCGATTTGCTATTTTGCAAAAATTCCCATATATTCATTTATCTCCCCCTGCCGGTTCGCTCAGCGTCTATTACCTGGAGGGAGTGCCACATTTTATGAGCTACTCAGGCGATTGGGGCTTTCACGCGGCTTATTGGCATGATGAATTCGGTACACCGGTTTCACATGGCTGTGTCAATCTTTCACCGGCAGACGCGCGTTGGTTGTACGAGTGGGCACAAATAGGGGAGCGAGTTATCATCAGCGCCGAAGAGGAACCTTAATTCGTTTCCGCTGCAGAACCGGATTGCGTTTCAGGCGTTTCTCCGGCGGCGTTTTCAGCTAAGCCCATCACAAGGCCTGGAGTGACCCAGATCATTGGATTGGCTAGTGAATCGAAACTCAAGCCCAGCCCAATAATTGTCAAGCATCCCAAAACGCCGCTGATGCCAGTAAATTGCAGCCATCGCGGCCTCTGGCGCGCCAGCCATAGGCTCTTGCCAAGCAAAAAGGCGTAAAACGCCACAAAAGCCCAAAAGCCGAAGATCCCCGTCTCGGCCAATAGGCGAATGTAAAGATTTTTGATATTCGGAAAGAGCGTGTTACTCGAAGCGAGGAGTTGGGCTGTTTCGGGAATGTTAAAGTGAGACCAATCCGGCAATGCCGGAATCAAGTAAAACCCGGCAGCGCCCAGTCCAACACCCGCCCAGGGATGTTGCTCAAAAATGCGCCAGCCAGCCCAGGCCAGGGCAAGACGTGGTCCGGCGTAGATATCCACAAAGTAGTCAACCAAGTTGCTTTTTTCGGAACGCCAGAGTTTGGCGAAGTAAGGGTGGGATGTTGCTCCCCAGATTGCGCCTAAAGCCGATAGGAATAAGGCAAGGGCAATTCCGAGGCGCAAGATGAGTAGAGAAGCGCGGTGTGGTATATCGGACTGTGAAAACGGCGTCCGCCACCATGTCCAGACTTTACGAGACCACGCTTGCCCGGTCAGCAAAAAGGTCAGTACCATAGCTGCCGCTATGACCAACAGACCGCCACGTGAGAAACTTAAGAGAGCGGTCAGGAGACATAGTCCTAGCATGATCGCGTGCCAGCGACGTCGTCGCCAGAAATAATTGCTTAGCCATGCGGCAAATAGCCAGGGAAGATACGTGCTACCGAGTTGAGCTGCTAGCCAGGAAGGTTCGAGTGCTAAACCTGAGATGCGATGGTTAGGGGCCAAGCCGGCCATCATGACCGTTTTCTGAATCATATCGAGCGTGTTGAGATATTCGAGTGGAGCATGGGGGAAGAGTTCTTCGTAGTAAGGTTCAAACAGGAAATAGGCCAGCTGCACACCCGACCAGACCACTTGCATGATAAAGCCGCGATACAACCATTGGAGCATAAAGTTCATTTCTTCTTCGTCTCGGTTCATGGCTAGGGGGACGAAGAAGAAAACTAATCCGATTGCGAAGGTCGCCCAAGCGCGCAGCATACGGTTTGGGTAGGTGTACTCATAGAGATTAGGTGGCGCAAGCAGAAAGCCCACGCCGCTTGCAACCATTGCAATCAGAATAAAAGCAAGCAACGGCAAGATGGCGCTATTTTTGAATAGCCATTTGCGTCGCAGTAAGCTTTCGAGAAGAAGCAGGGCCAAAAGAAATGCAAACGGGACAAGGGAGAGCGGCTTCACCTGTGTTCCGCTTCCTAGTGGCAGGTAGCGAAAACTGGTGATGGGCAAGAGAAACAAGCCAGTTGCCCAAAGAAAGCGCTTAAGGCGTTCAAAACGCTCCCGTTTTGGGTTCATCATTTGCTCTCCTGGCGTTGGACAAAGAGAAGGAATAATGCAGTTGTCCCAAGGCCTAAGAAAGATCCTGCCAGCAAAAAGGCTCCGATTCCTGGGACGCGCTGTACCGGAAGGTTTTCTACCTGAACGAGGTTGGTTTCTAGGATTTCACTAATCCCTGCTGGGCGGGTCAATAAGGTCTGATAGAAAGTAGTTGCCCAGGATGCAGCTAGCTTTTCAGCCAAAGCGGGGTCGCGGTCCTGACCGAGGAAGCGCCAGCCAGCATCGCTTGGCTGACTGAGAATCAACTTTCCGGCGCGTAAATCAGCGACCGGTACGCCTGTCTCGGCACTGACGCCTTCCAACACGGCATCTGACCAAGCAAGAGCAATCAACTTGTCGGTCTCACGTTGCAAGTAGATATACTTGCGCAGGTCGGTTTGATCTTCGGCGATGATTTTTTCTACGTTTTGGTCAATCAGAACGATGGCCTCGGCGCGATAGAGAGGTGGGAGGAGAACGTGGATGAGAGCACCAAGCAAAGCGCCGAGTGCAGCGCCAAGCAACCAAGCTCTCCAGGCCATTAGGAAGTGAATCACCTCGTCCCAGGAGGGAGAACGGAGTAAACGGTCTCGAGCGGAATGCAACATGGTCAGATCATCCTTCGTAGGGTCAGTCTCCAGCGTAGCGGCAGCCAGGCGTAGAACAGGCGACGTGCTTGATAGCGCAACCAAAGCCAGGAAAGTCCACCCCCCCGCTCGCGTGCGTAAATCTTGAGCATATCGGGGTAACAAACCGAGTCATCCTTAACCGATTTGCCTGCCTCGTGCAGGCGGAAGGTGGCCCAGCGCTGAGGAACATACAGCAAGCGCGAGATTTTAGCAAGTTTGACCCAAAGGTCATAGTCGAAGGCAAAGAAATAGTCAAGGCTGAGCGGCCCGACTTGTCTATATAAATCGGCACGGAAGAATGTGGTTGCTTGGGGAATATGAACCGAGCCGCGCAACAGTTTGTGGTAATCGGTCTGCCGCGAAGCAAAACGGCCAATGATGCGACCTTCAGCATCGGTGATGTCGGCATCGCCATAGACCATGCCTACCTCGGGGTGAGCGAGCAGCACTTCGACTGCCTGGCGTACCGCGCCGGGGTAATACGTGTCGTCTGAGTTCAACCAGGCGAGGATCTCGCCTCGGGCGCGGGCAAATCCCTTATTGAGAGCGTCGGCGTGGCCTCGGTCTTTCTCAGAGATCCACCATGCCAGGCGGTGGGCATATTTTTGAATGATTTCGACTGATCCGTCCTGGGAGCCGCCATCTACGATAATGTATTCGAGGTTAGGGTAGTCCTGTGCCAAAACCGAGCGAATCGTTTCTTCCAGGAAGCGCGCTTGATTGTAGGAGGGTGTGACGATCGAAACTAAGGGGAGAGAAGTTGACATCTTTCTACCAACCTGATCATTTTGAGAAAATAGTTCTTGTTACAGCCGCCTCGAAAGGATAACTCCCCTGGCTGAGAGCTTGAGAAGCCGTCCAAAGTCAGTTCATGACCCAAATCAGCCTACTTCAGCGGGCTTCTAAACCATCATCCGGGGACTTCAGTCCCCCGGCGGGTTTGGTAGCGAAACGTTTCAGGTATCTAGACATCTTTTATGGCCTCAAATCGTAGATGAGGTAACCATCCTCGCTCTGCTCAAGGAGCGGATAATAGGCATTGAGGTAATCGCGCAGTTCAGGATGGTTGTCCAGTTCGGGGAGTGAAGTGATGACGAATAGGCGCATGCCTTGTGTATATTCTGCGAAGAGTTGTTCGAAGGGCAATGGCTCTTGTCCGGCTAGTTGCCGCACCTTAATATCTGCCAAAGACGGCCATTCGTGTGTAACGACCCAACCAAAATAGGCCAGACGACTTCCATAGTCACCGGACAGTTCAATAAAGGGTGTTTCGTGGCCGATCCGCTCTCCCAGGGCTTTCCAATAAGCAACCTCGTGGCGGTAGTCATGGACCGCTAGGTCATTGCGGGCCAACCAAGCACGCATCGCAACTGCCAACAAAAGGATGAGGACCACTGCCGCTTGTCGCCAGGCAGGAAAGGCGCTTATCTTCTCAAACAAGACCTCGCCGAGAGGAATCAGCCCAAGCGCAACAATCCCCAACAAAGGCAGATGATAGTAATCATGCGTCAGGAAGTGATAGGCAAAAGAGATGCCAAAGAGTACATAGCCACCCCAGGCGCCGAGGAGCATCCAACGGGTGGTTTTTTCGAGGAAGAATATCCCTGCCAAAGAGGCAAGGAAAGCAGCAAATCCTGCCAGTCCGGCTGCCAGGAACAGCCAGCGGGCATAGAAGGATGGGTCGACAATTAAGGCCGGAAAGAAACGCAAAGCAAACTGTCCGCCGAGCGTTCCAACGACGAAGATGCCGTAAAAGTAATAGAGCAGAGTAGGCACAACGGTCAGACCGACAATTGTCCAGGCCTGGGGGTCGGCGAGGCTTTGTTTCAAAGAGCCACGGCTCAAAACCATCCCTATTGCTGCACCGAGCAGGATAAAGACGGCTACAGACTTAACCAAAATGGCTAGTCCTAAGAGGAGGCCGGCGAAGAGAGCCGTCTGCCAAGAGCGACGTTGTTCCCAACGATAGAGTGCCCAGATCGACCAAAGGATCAAAGAGACCATCAAAGGATCGGGCATAAAAGTCCGACTGGCGATAATGCCGAAATGGTTAAACAGGAAATAGGCGACTGCCA